>PBPC01000074.1 GCA_002724575.1 Gemmatimonadota bacterium
ATGTGGATGAAGAATCCAGAAGTTGAAGGTCAATATGACCGCATCACTGTGCCTCTGCCTATGCGCTTTGCTTTAGTAGTGAGCGTAGGCCTTATTCTCTACGTCGGCATACTCCCGAGCGGAACTCTAGAGTTTGCGAGGGCGAGTATTGAGGGACTCGGAACTTTTGGAGGTGGCCTGCTAGGCCAAGGCCCCTAATGAAATCTCACATTTTCCGACAATACGACATCCGGGGTATCGTCGGAGAAGATTTGGATCCTGAGGTTACCGAAGCGGTCGGTCGAGCTTTCGCGATACGTGTGCGGAAAAACGATCGGCCATCCTCGCGTACAGAAACGCCACCAATAATTGTTGTTGGATACGATAATCGGAGTACCTCACCGGCCTTAGCCAAAGGCTTGATCGCAGGTATGCGTTCTGCGGGCGTTACTGTACTCGATGTCGGTACCGTTCCTACTCCAGTGCTGTACTGGTCCGAGGTGACACTAGGTGCAAGAGCAGGTGTCCAGATTACGGGTTCACACAATCCGCCCGAATGGAATGGGATCAAGTTGACCTATCGTGGTAGCTCACTTTACGGAGATGCTATCCAAGATTTGCTTCGTTCCATTCAGGAACCCTCGCACCCTGAATTCACGAGAAAGGGTTTTGAAAAGCGGGTTACGGTGCTTGATCGTTATATAGATGATATAGCTGGCCGGTTCGATTTGGGGCGGCCGATGAGGGTAGTAGTTGATTGTGGAAATGGTACAGGGTCACTCGTGGCCGTTCGACTGCTTGAGGAGATTGGGGTTGAAGTGACACCGCTCTTTTGTGAATCGGATCCAACTTTCCCAAATCACCATCCTGATCCCACAGTCGACGAGAATCTCATCGACTTAATTCACACTGTCCAATCAGGTGACTATGACCTTGGCATAGCTTTCGATGGTGACGCGGACCGGATTGGCGCCGTCGATGACCGAGGTAGGATCATCAGAGGTGATATTCTCCTCCTTTTGTTCGGTCTTGATCTACTAAAGAAGAGGGGACCGGGTCAAAAGCTCATCTTTGATGTTAAGTGCAGCCAGGTGCTCCCGGAGCTATTTGAAGAGGCTGGTGGAGAGCCCATCATGTGGCAAACAGGGCACTCGTTAATCAAAAAGAAGATGAGAGAAACTGGAGCTCTCTTAGCAGGGGAGCTATCTGGTCATATCATGATATCGGATGACTATCTCGGATTTGATGACGCACTATATAACGCATGTCGACTGATAGAGATCGTCAGTCATTCTGAGCGCACGCTATCAGATATGATCTCAGATTTCCCGGAATACAGCTCGACACCAGAGATCCGCATAGATGTTACTGAAGATCAGAAATGGGCAGTTGTATCTGAAGCCGAAGTCTACTTCAAGGACAAATATGATGTGATCGGTGTAGATGGGGTTCGCATTTTATTTGGAGATGGCTGGGCGTTGTTGCGGGCATCCAATACGCAACCAGCGATTGTGGCTCGCTTTGAAGCTCGATCCGAAGGTCGTCTCTTAGAAATCCGAACTGAAATTGCCGAGTGGCTAACGCAGGCTGGTGTGCCTTTCATTTGAAAAACCAACATTGAAAATGTCGTCTAATCCAACTAGAAATCCGCTTTTTTCTGCACTTCGTGGCGGCTCATTTTTTATTGTGCTAGTCCTCTCAATGGGTGCTCTTGCGAGTCTTATTAGCTTCGGAGCAAACGCCTACATAGAAATTATGTGGCATACGGAAGTGGGTTACGGCAGTGTCTTTTGGAAAAGAGTTGTGTGGGAGTGGGGCGCTCGCATTGGCGTGGGGATCGGAGTTGGTTTGCTTGTATTCCTGAACCTGAGAATAGTGGCAGCGACGTTAACCGGGATTCAGATCAAGCGCCGTTTTGGGAATCTAGAGATCTCAGAGCAGATCCCTCGCAGCTATGTTCTCATGGGTGTTCTAGGTATCTCAGCTCTTCTTGCGTTGTGGTTTGGTGCTGGGATTCCAGATAGTCTTGGCCTCCAGGCCCTTCTCCTGAGTAATGCAAACCCGTGGGGTATCACAGACCCAATCCTTGCTCATGATGTCGGTTTTTACGTCTTCTGGCTCCCGGTTCTGCTCAGTTTTCTGATGTTTGCACTTATCCTCAATTTCCTTGTGATTTCAATTGTTATCGGGGGATACGCAGCAACTGGGGCGATTCGATGGGGTGGGGGGAATTTTTACGCGGATAATCGTGCTCGTGTGCACCTGGCCATCCTACTGGCGTTATTCCTGGTCCTTATGGGGGTGCGGTTTTGGTTCGAGCGTTATGCGCTTCTGTTGAATGGGACTTCTGAAGTCAGTGGGATTTTTGGTTATACCGATGCACAAGCTCGGATACCCACCCTTCAGACTCTCGCAGGTATCTGCGTCTTAGCAGCTGTAGGGGTATTGTGGAGTGCTAAGAAGAAACTGATTGGACTTCTGATTGGCTCGTTAGTTATGACCGGCCTGGCAGTAGGCTTGATTGGCCAGGCGTACCCTGGGTTTATTCAGAGATTTCGGGTTGAACCAAACGAGCTTGAGAGCGAAACACCCTATATAGAATTCAATCTTGAATTCACGAGAAATGGATTCGGATTAGCTGCACTGGAACGGAAATCGTTTGAGTATGAAGTTGATGCAGCCATCGATTGGGCCAGTGCAGCGCAGCAATTTTCTGGGTTACCGGTCTGGAGCTCGGATGCTCTCTTAACGACGTACAGGGAGCTTGAAGCGCGTTTCCCTTACTACGATTTCCGAACTGTTGCGGTTGATCGGTATGATGGGCCCGAGGGTCCTGTTCCTGTTGCGTTGGCGGTTCGGGAGATTGAACCGCTCGGGATCCAAGATCCAAATTGGCAAAACCGTGTTTTGCGTGAGAGATATGTCGAAGGTATGGGAGCGGTAGCAAGCCTGGCATCTACGCGTACTCCTGAGGGTCGGCCTCCTATGCTGATCTCAGGGATTCCCCCTGAGGTCGCAGATGGTTCTTCGCCCCTCGAGGGACTTGATCTTGAGTTCTCACAAGTATTCTTCGGTACGCGAACCCAGGATTATGCTGTTGTGAACCCAAGTGCTGAGCAGTTCCAAGCTCTTGATGGGACAGTCGGTGTACCAGGAGTGGATTTCCCGAAGGGGATTGAATTGGGTTCCCGCCTTACTACTGGGCTTCTGGCTTGGCGCTTCCGGGATTGGAATCTGTTGTTTTCATCAGAACTGAATAGTGAGAGCAACTTTATCTACCGTCGGCGAGTGGCGGACAGGATTCGGGCGATTGCTCCGTTCCTTCTCATTCCAGAACAACCCTATCCTATAGTTGCGAATGGAAGGGTCATGTGGATGACTGAGGGCTTTATTGGAAGCCGGACTTTTCCGCTCTCATCAACGCAGTATTTCGGAGCATTTGGATCCGATCTTACGTACGTGCGAAATTCAGTAAAGGTGCTTGTGGATGGAGTGACAGGAGATGTGGCGTTTTATCGTGTACCGATTGATGACCCGATCTTGGACGCCTATCAAGTAGCGTTTCCAGGGCTCTTCAGACCTATGACTGAGATGCCAGAAGAGGCACGAGAGCACCTTCGGTATTCTAGAGAGTTTCTTAACCTTCAAAGCCGTGTACTTCTCCAGTATCACCAGGAAACTGCACCCACATTCCACGGCCAACAGGATGTATGGGCTCCCCCCCAAGAACTAGCTGAGGGTATAAATCCGGTACCGTATCAGCCTGAATACGGAATCTATAAGCTTCCAGGAGAAGACGAGGCGCGTTTTCACTTGACGACGGTCTTTGTGCCGGCCGGCCGACAAAATCTTACGGCAATCTTAGTAGCCGGCACGGATCAGAATGGGGTGCCAGACCTCGTACTTTTTGATGTTCCTGTTGCAGATCAGATATCGGGTCCTCGGCAAATTGAAGCTCTGGTTGAGCAAGATCCTGAGATATCGCAGCAGTTCTCCTTGTGGCGTACGGGTGGAAGTGATGTCTGGACCGGACATCTTCATATAGTCCCCGTAGGGAATCGAATATTGTATATGGAACCTGTATTTTTGGCGGCTGAAGCAGACGCGATACCGGAGTTACGGCGTTTTGTTGTAAGTGATGGTCGGCGAGTGGCCATGACTGAACAACTCTCTGGGGCGATCAGCCAACTGGCAGATTTTGTGATCCCAGAACAGCAGTTGTCCATTGAGGTAGAAGAAGCTGCGGGAAGGATTCCCGCAGCTATGGATCTCTCTTGGTCTACAGACGCACTCGATTTACTGGAAAGGGCTGAAGCCCGTGCTCAGGAAGGGGATTGGAGTGGCTTTGGAGAAGCTCTTGAAGAACTGCGTTTACTTCTGGAGCAGTTGAATAGAGACCGTCGCTGAATTTATCCCTAGGAGAAGGGCTCCAGCGTTGATTGGCTTATTAACCTTCGGTAGCTTCGGCGCCGTTTGAACAGCAAGCACATAACTTATGGATATACATGAATATCAGGCGAAGGAATGCTTTCGCTCCGTAGGTATCCCTGTTCCACCGGGTCGTGTCGTAGGAACACCAGAGGAAGCTGAAGTAGCAGCGGAGAAATATGGTGGCACAGTAGTTATCAAGGCTCAGGTGCATTCGGGTGGTAGGGGGAAAGCTGGGGGCGTGAAGTTGGCAAAACACCCTGTAGAGGCGAGGGATTACGCGTCCCAAATTCTTGGTATGGATATCAATGGTCTTTCGGTTGATAAGATTTTAATCACCCCGGCTGAGGATATTGATACAGAGGCTTACGTTGGTGTTCTTCTAGATAGGAAGGCACAGGCGGCTACGTTCATGGTCTCCCCAGAGGGGGGCATCGACATCGAGGAAGTAGCCCGCACCAGTCCGAGCGCGATCCGAAAGCTTAGCGTTGATCCACGTTACGGGATGCTTCCACACCAGGCCTATTGGCTGGCTAGCTTCTTATATGATGATCCAAACCTTGTAAATCAGGCTAGGAAGATCATCGCACAACTTTACGATGCCTTTGTAGGCTCAGGTGCATCAATGGCTGAGATCAATCCCTTGATAACTACCCCTGCAGGGGTAGTGAAAGCAATCGACGCGAAAATGAGCATCGATGATAGTGAGTTATTCAGGCGACCTGAGATAGCGGAGATGAGGGATACCTCTTCGGAACCACCTTCAGAGACGAAGGCACGTGAAGCAGGACTTTCTTACGTAAAGCTCGAGGGGGATGTCGGTTGCTGTGTGAACGGTGCTGGGCTTGCCATGGCGACGATGGATCTCGTGAAGTACTACGGTGGTGAACCCGCAAACTTTCTTGATATTGGTGGTTCTTCCAACCCGGATAAGGTTGTAGCCGCTCTGGAAATCATCACATCTGATCCCAAAGTGAAAGTAATTCTCTTTAATATCTTTGGCGGGATCACACGGTGTGATGACGTTGCTAACGGTATCATTGAAGCAACTGAGAACATTGATATTGAGTTGCCGATTGTTATTCGGCTCACGGGTACAAATGAGGACCTTGCTCTCAAGATCCTTGAAGATGCTGGTCTCTCTGCCTACACGTCGATGGATGAGGTGGTAGAGAAAGCGGTAGAGCTAGCAGGAGCTGCATAGTGGCGATCCTTATTGACTCTGATACTAGGGTTGTGGTCCAAGGAATAACTGGGCGAGACGGATCATTCCACACCCGAGAAATGATGGCATACGGAACCAGGGTTGTAGCGGGTGTGACCCCTGGTAAAGGCTCACAAATGTTTGAGGGACCGAACGGTAGCAGTGTACCCATCTTCAATGGAATGGATGAGGCCGTTAGAGAGACGGGTGCGGATACTTCAGTCATTTACGTACCGCCAAGATTTGCTGCAGGGGCAATATTGGAGGCAGCAGAAGCGGGGGTCGACCTGATCGTTGCGATTACTGAAGGAATACCCGTTCTGGATATGGCACGAGCTCATGCTTTTGCGAGAGATCGAGGTGTGCGTGTTCTGGGACCTAATTGTCCCGGACTTATTTCACCTGGAAAGTCAAAGGTCGGGATACTGCCGGGTCAGATCGTAGCTGAAGGACCCATCGGTGTGGTCTCACGATCAGGCACGCTTACGTACGAGGCTGTATTCCAGTTAACAACTGCGGGATTAGGTCAGACAACGTGTGTTGGAATTGGTGGAGATCCCCTCATCGGTACGAATTTCATCAGTTGTCTAGAGGCTTTTGAGGAAGATTCCGAAACAACTGCTGTGGTCATGATCGGTGAGATTGGGGGGACTGATGAGCAAGAAGCAGCTGCCTATGTTAAAGAGAACATGTCCAAGCCCGTCGTCGGTTTCATAGCGGGACAGACAGCTCCGCCAGGTCGTAGGATGGGGCATGCGGGAGCAATTATCAGTGGATCTTCAGGGACTGCCGAGGAAAAAATCAGAGTGTTCAATGAAAATGGAATATCTGTTGCGATCCGGCCGGCCGATATCGTTGGTCTGCTAAAAAGCAGACTCGCCTAGTTCAGTTCTACTAACTAAGAGAATTATTCATGAATCATACGCTGGCAATTATCAAACCACATGCGGTTGGCTCGGGTAATGCTGGGAAGATTATCGCTCACCTAGAGAATAGTGGATTTAGTATCAAGGCAATCAAGCTTCTGGTACTCAATCGTGAACAAGCCGGAGCTTTCTACTCGGTTCATGAAGGAAAGCCGTTCTATGAAGAGTTAGTCGATCTCATGACATCGGGTCCGGTAATTCCTATGGTACTTGAAGCCGACGAGGCTGTAGAGAAATTGAGGGAAGTGATTGGTGCGACAGATCCTGCGGAAGCTGCTGAAGGGACTGTGAGGAATCTTTACGCTGAATCTAAGGGCAGAAATGCGATTCATGCGTCTGATTCGGACGAAAATGCGCAGATTGAAATTGGCTTCTTTTTCCCTCAAGGTGAGCGCTAAAGCATTGGCTAAGCACCAGCAATAAGATGTCTCGTGAGCCTAGACAATTATTGCTCTGAAACTAGCTTTTATGACCATGCTAAGCCTCGATCTTACTCGCTTGGACCGAGAAGGATCTATTGAATTAAAGGCTAGCTTGCCAGCTGCTTCTGCACTTTGGGAGGGGAGCGGTATTGAATGGGACGGTTCGGTTGAAGTAAAACTAAAGGCTTCTCTGGCCGGTTCAGGAGAGATTGTAGTCAGGGGTTCGCTTGATGGAAGGCTCAAACAGCAATGCAGGCGTTGTCTTGAGCCGGTCGAGGGTCAGATGGGCCATGAGTTGACACTGGTGTTTGTTGCCGCTGATGAAATGGGTGCAGAAGATGACGATGGGGTTCACGTTTATGGACAAGGTACTGAGATTGATTTGAGCAATGCAGTTCTTGAAGAGGTTGTTTTTGCGGTAGATCCATATGTGATTTGTAAGTCCGACTGTAAGGGGCTTTGCTCTCGTTGTGGGACTAACCGAAATAAGCAGACGTGCAATTGTACTGAGGATCACACTGATTCCAGGTGGGAAGCACTAAGGGTTCTCAAGGAAAAGTGAGTAGGTCATATGGCTGTTCCTAAGAAACGGACATCGAAACAGCGTAAACGGAAGCGCCGAACGCACTTCAAGGCAGAGCGTGTGAGCGTGAATACCTGCCCGAAATGTGGAGATTCAAAGGTGCCCCATAGGGTTTGCCCCAATTGTGGGGAGTATAGAGGTGAACCAGTTCTTGAAGTCGGCCTAGATTAGCTTTAATAGTGCCGGCTTTACTGAGTTAGGTAATCCCCATGCGCATCGTTCTTGATGCGATGGGCACGGATGATGCCCCCCGCATTGAGATAGCGGGGGCTGTCGAAGCTCTGAGAGAGCACGAGTCCGATCTCGAACTGATACTTGTCGGCGATCGGGACGTGATTGAAGCAGAGTTAGCAAGACACGAATCTGTGCCCAATCGCATCTTAGTCTATCACGCCCCTGACAGAGTTCAGCCGGGTGATTCACCTGCGTCAGTAATCCGTAGGAAGCCCAATTCTTCGATTGTAGTGGGTCTTGAGCTTCAGAGGAAACGAGAGGCTGATGCGTTTGTTAGTGCTGGTTCTACCGGTGCTGTAATGGCCACATCACTCTTCAAACTCAAACCCTTACCAGGGGTAGATCGTCCAGCGATAGGCACCCTGTTACCGACAGCAGAACAACAGTGTCTGCTTGTTGATGCGGGAGCTAATGTCGATTGTAAGCCCCAGCATCTGGTCCAGTTCGCGCACCTTGGAAACATATATGCTCGGGAGATAATGGGGCGTGCTAAGCCTCGTATCGCTCTCCTAAATATTGGGAAGGAACCAGGCAAGGGTGACGAACTGAGTGCGTCAGCCCATGGGGTGCTGAGCAGTGAAGATGGTCTAGATTTTATCGGGAATCTTGAAGGTCGGGATATAATTGAGGGTGTCTGTGATGTTGTCGTGTGTGATGGGTTTGTTGGCAACGTGTTATTGAAGTTCTACGAGTCAGTCGCTCAGTTCATTATTGGTTTAATAAAAACGGAGCTGGATTCTTTGACTGAGAATTCTCTGGACTTCGATCGCATATTCAGGATTCTGGATTATTCAGAGACTGGGGGTGCGCCACTTCTAGGTGTTGGAGGTGTTTCAGTTATTTGCCATGGTGGTTCATCATCAAAGGCCATAAGGAATGCGATCAGTGTAGCTGCTCAAGCAGTGCGTTCTGATATGGTGGCCCAAACTGCTAGCCGTTTGTCCGCATCAATAAATGATGCATCAGAAGAGGTTTCATGAAGAAACCCAGTCCGCTGGTAGAAATCGTTGGAACCGGTCGGTTTCTGCCAGACAACGTCGTGACAAACGATGACCTAGCCGAACGCTTAGATACTTCAGATGAGTGGATCCGAACCCGTACAGGTATCCAGGAGCGTCGCATAGCACCTGATGATATGGGTGCGGCTTACATGGGTGCAGCTGCAGCTCGCAAAGCGATGGAGCAGGCTGGAGTTGAGCCGGGTGAAGTTGATGTGATCATTCTAGCGACAGCTACACCCGATCGCTGGCTTCCTTCAACAGCCTGCGACACACAAGCTTTGCTCGGGTGCTCGAATGCCGTTGCTTTTGACGTGATTGCTGCTTGTACGGGATTTATTTATGCGATGACTGTCGCGGAATGCTACGTAGCAGCTGGTCGTGCTGAGGTAGCCGTAGTAATAGCAACAGAAAAAATGAGTTCGATCGTGGATTGGGAGGACCGCTCTACAAGCGTGCTGTTCGGAGATGGTGCTGGTGCAGTGGTACTACGTCCGACAAACGGATCTGGTAGAGGAATTCTCTCTTCACATTTGGGTTCCAATGGAGATCTCGCCGACCTCTTGTATCGTCCTGGGGGAGGAGCTGCTGTTCCGTTTAGCCAACAGGTCTTGGATGAGAAAAGCCACCTTATTCGGATGGAGGGCCGGGAGGTATTCAAGCATGCAGTTCGTTGCATGGCAGATTCTTGTAATGTAGCTCTTCAGAATGCGGGGCTTACGGTGGACGATGTGCAGTTACTTATACCTCATCAAGCGAATATCAGGATTATTGAAGCCACAGCAAAATATGCAGGCTTGCCGATGGAAAAGGTGTTTGTCAACGTGAATAGGTATGGGAATATGAGCTCCGCAACTGTGCCTGTTGCGCTTGACGAAGCTGACGAAAAGGGATTGATCGCACCTGGATCAAATGTACTCACAGTAGCTTTTGGATCTGGATTGACTTGGGGAGCAATGGCACTGCGCTGGTAGCCAGATCTCTATGTCAATCGCTTTAATCTTCCCCGGTCAGGGTTCACAGTATGTTGGAATGGCTAAAGCCTTAGCCGAAACGGAACCAATTGCTGCAGAAACGCTTGCACTGGCAGATGAGGTTCTCGGATTCAGCCTTTCAGAACTGATGGCTGATGGCCCAGCGGACGAATTAACGGCGACAGAAAATGCGCAACCGGCCATCCTTGCCCACTCGATTGCAGTTTTGCGTGTGATGGAAGAGCGTCTGGGTAGAGTCACATTTTCGGCGGGTCACTCACTTGGTGAGTTCAGTGCCCATGTGGCTGCCGGGACATTCTCTTTCTCTGATGCTTTGAAAATAGTGCGCCTGAGGGGTGAATTAATGCGCGCAGCGGGTGCTCGAATACCAGGGACTATGGCAGCGATTCTTGGTCTTAGTGATCAAGTAGTAGCTGATGTTTGTGCCGGGGTTACTACTGGAACGTGTGTGCCAGCTAACTTTAATTCACACGGGCAGATTGTAGTAAGTGGAGATATCTCAGGAGTTGATGAGGGCATCGTCTTAGCTCGAGATGCCGGTGCTAAGAGGGCTTTGAAACTCAAGGTCTCTGGAGCTTTCCACTCGCCTCTGATGGAGTCGGCTGCGAAGGGTCTCGGTGACCAGTTAGATAGAATTCAAATGCAAGATCCAAAATTTCCAGTGATCTCAAATGTCACCGCAGAGTTCGTTAATTCTGCTAAGGAAGCCCATAAATTACTCGTTCAGCAACTGACGTCACCGGTACTTTGGAGAGATTCTATCACTACAATGCTCGACTCAGGGGTCACACATTTTATCGAACTGGGTCCAGGCGGCGTTTTGTGTGGGTTGAATCGTAAAAATGCTAAGGGCATCCCTTGTCAAACTGTGGGTGAGCCCAAAGACGTGGAGGCATTCGATGAATGAAGTGTTAAGTGGTCCAGACCTACAAGGGAAAATTGCCTTGGTTACAGGAGGCTCTAGAGGTATCGGGCACGCGATCTCAGTAGCATTCGCGAACGCAGGGGCTCGGGTAGCAATTATGGACTTGGATGGTGAGGGTGCTGTAGCGGCTGCTGCTTCGCTTCCAGGTGGAGGCCACTCAGGGTACCAGGGCAATGTCGCAGACCAGGACAGTGCTGCAGGAATAGTCAAACAAGTACAGGAAGATCTGGGGCCCGTAGGTATTCTCGTTAATAATGCCGGGATTACCAGAGATAACCTTCTGTTACGTATGAAGGATAAAGAGTTTGATGATGTTATAGAGGTCAACCTAAAGGGAGCTTTCAATTTGACTCGTGCAGTTGGCAGGGGAATGCTCAAGCAGAGAAGTGGAGTAATCCTCAACATTGCCTCAGTGGTTGGGCTGATGGGTAATGCGGGGCAAGCCAACTACGCTGCTTCAAAGGCGGGGTTGATAGGGTTTACGAAGAGCATTGCAAGGGAATTGGCACCACGCGGGGTTCGTTGTAATGCAATTGCTCCCGGATTTATCCGTACAGACATGACTGATGCACTTACAGAAGATCAGATTGGGGCGCTCCAGAGCCAGATTCCGCTTGCAAGATTGGGAGAGCCGAGTGATATCGCAGGTGTCGCACTGTTTCTCGTGAGCCCCGCAGCTTGCTACATTACTGGCCAAGTTTTAGCGGTCGATGGCGGTATGGTTATGGGATAGGGCATTGGGCCCTTTCTTCCGATAGACGAATAAACGGAGGCTACATGAGCGAGTCGATCGACGCACGGGTGCGTGAGATCATTATTAACGAGTTAGGGGTAGAGCCAGAGAAGGTTACTGATGATGCTTCGTTCGTTGAGGATCTTGGCGCTGATTCCCTCGACACGGTCGAGCTGGTCATGGCGTTCGAAGAAGAATTCGGGCTGGACATTCCCGACGAGGACGCCGAGAAGATGAGAACTGTGGGTGACGCAGTGGGATATCTAAACAAGCAGAGCGAGAACTGAGGTCTCGTATCACTCGCGTAAGATGTTGAATGGGAATAGTAAAGAAGAGCGACTGCGTCGCGTAGTAGTCACTGGTCTTGGCTTGGTTTCACCTGTCGGTAATGATGTGGAATCCTGTTGGACGAGCATGCTGGCAGGTAGAAGTGGAGGGGGACCTGTCACCCTATTTGATGCTACCGATGATTTTGCCTCGCGCATCGCGTGTGAAGTTAAGGGATTTGACCCTCTCGAATATCTGGAGCGCAGGGACGTTAAGCGTCATGATCGCGTGTCTCAGTTTTCTGTTGCTGCATCCGCACAGGCACTCGCCTCTGCAGGACTAGATGGACCTCCTGACGGTGTAGAACCAACTCGCTTTGGTGTCATCTTCGGTAGCGGTATAGGGGGAATATCCACGTTTGAGGAGCAACACAGGAAGTTGATTGAGCATGGTCCTAAAAGAGTCAGCCCATTCTTCATACCCATGTTTATCCCAGATATCTCAGCTGGCTACATATCTATGCGTTGGAATCTCCAGGGACCGAACTATGCTACCGTTTCGGCGTGCGCATCATCGGCTCATGCGATTGGGGATGCCATGCGACATATCCAGCATGGTGATGCAGATATGATGATCGCGGGCGGGGGTGAAGCAACGATAACCCCTATGACATATGCTGGATTTTCCTCCATGAAAGCTTTGTCCACTAGAAATGAAGATCCTGCAGGTGCTAGCCGTCCTTTTTCAGCAGATCGAGATGGCTTCGTAATGGGAGAGGGTGCGGGTGCCCTTGTGCTGGAGGCGCTTGAGTGTGCAGAGGCTAGGGGTGCAGAGATTCTAGCGGAACTCGTTGGCTATGGACTCTCAGCAGACGCTTACCACATCACTGCGCCGCCGCCTGACGGTTACGGAGCTCAGTACGCTATGCAGATGGCCCTAGAAAAGGCAGAGGCCAGTCCAGACGATGTCGACTACGTTAACGCTCATGGCACCTCGACAATGGCTGACGCTATAGAGACAACTGCGATCAAAGAAGTACTAGGGGAGCGGGCATATGAAATTGTGGTCGGATCCACCAAATCGATGACTGGCCATTTGCTCGGAGCTACCGGAGCGCTTGAAACGATCGTCTCGATCTTAGTCTGTAGGACTGGCAAAATTCCTCCAACCATAAATTTCCAAACAGCTGATCCAGAGTGTGATCTTGAGTACGCTCATGGTGGAGTGATCGAGCGTCCAGTTCGACTTGCACTCTCGAATTCTTTCGGTTTCGGAGGACACAATGTTTGTCTAGCGATCCGGGGGTGGGACTGATTGACGGTTCTGGCTTATTCCGGCAACGAGGGATGCCAATTCTAGAGAGTATTCAATGAGAGTTGGAACTGGCTACGATTCTCACTGCTTTGCAGAGGATCGCAGGCTCATGCTTGGAGGGGTATATATTCCAGGTCATCCTGGGTTGTCAGGTCACTCTGATGGAGACGCGATTGCCCATGCTGTGATCGACGCAATTTTGGGCGCAGCTTCCATGGGTAATGTCGGCAGTCACTTTCCGCCGGATGATGACACCTGGAAAGGAGCGGATTCGATGGACTTGCTTGAACGAACCAGGCAAATCCTCGAGTACGAGGGTTTTATGGTGGTCAATATCGATGTGACCGTGATTTGTGAAAAACCGAAGATTGCCCCCCATATAGAAGCGATGAAGAAACGATTAGGGGAAGTTTTACAAATTGCTGCGGATTGCGTGTCGATTAAAGGAAAGTCCAACGAAGGATTAGGTTGGATAGGGTCGGGCGAAGGTTTGGCCGTGCACTCTGTGGCGTTAATTAATCGGACTTCGAACTTTCCGGACTCAGGTAGTATAGGAGAAGGAAGCGGGACTCCCTGATCCAACCCTTTACGGGTGTATGGAGGTAGTTGCCAGTGGCAGATTTTCTGTCTTTCATGGACCAGATCCCTGTGGGCTTCCTCTACGTTGGATTAGGAATTGGAGCTGCTGTTGAAAATGTGATCCCAGCAGTTCCGGCTGATACCTTCGTTGCACTTGGTGGCTTTCTCTCAGCGTTCGGCCCTCTCGATAGTCGATTGATTTTTGCTGTTACTTGGTCACTAAATGTAGGATCGGCGCTTGTGATGTATCGGGTGGGATACACTCATGGAAGGCCTTTTTTTATGCAGGGCTGGGGACAACGAGTCCTAAAAAATCACCAGATGGATCGCATGGCACGCTTTTATGAACGATGGGGAACCTGGGCTATTTTTTGGACTCGGTTCCTTCCTGGACTACGAGCAGTGGTCCCGATTTTCGCTGGAATTACGCAGCAGCGGTTTGGACCTGTGGCCGTACCTCTTGCAGCTGCCTCCGCCATTTGGTATGGCACACTGATTTGGTTGGGAGCCTTGACTGGGTACAACCTTGAAGTATTGAGCGCACTTTTGACTCGTACGAGCAGTGTCTTGGCAGTGGTTACGGTCCTTGCACTTTTACCGGTTATCTACTGGTTGTGGCGAACTAAGAACGACGAACCCGATGAATGAACTCAACGTCGATAAATCTTTAGAGGAATCGACTAGGGCTTTTAGGTTAGAGCAGTTCCAGGACTATCTGATCTTCGAACGAGGCCTATCCAAGCGTACCCTTTCTGCATACAAGCATGACTTGGAGAACTGTATAGAGTTCCTTGCTCGGCAAGGTATCATCGATCCAGGCCACGTGACCCCACCGGTTCTCAGGACGTGGATATTCTCTCTCCATGAAACCGGGCTTGCACCATCATCGATAAGGAGGGCTCAGTCAGCTGTTCGAACTTTCTTCCGGTTCTTGGTTGCGGAAGGTTGGCTGTCAGTTGATCCGACAGAGCGTCTGGAAAGTCCGAAAGTTGGGGATCGATTACCTGAGTTTTTGACCAAAGAGGAAATACAGCGACTACTGGATGCTCCGAGTCCGGAGAAGCCACTATACTGGCGTGACCGATCTATCCTTGAGTTACTCTATGCATCAGGTGTCCGTGTTTCAGAGCTTGTAGGACTGCTGATATCTGGATTGGATTTGGACAATTCTTTTATCACAGTGTTTGGAAAAGGTGGCAAAGAGCGGATTGTGCCTATCGGTGCTCCAGCCTTGGCAACTCTAAGAAGGTACCTTAGCGAATTGCGTCCGAAACTCGATCGAGCGGAAGGGAAGGGGCAGGTATACCTGAACGCTCGAGGGCGTCCGCTCACACGAAAATCAGTCTGGAAACTGATCAAAGACTCAGGACGCCGAGCAGCGATAAGCAAGAACGTTTCGCCGCATACGTTGCGGCACACTTTCGCGACGCATTTGTTGGAGGGTGGGGCTGACTTGGCTGCTGTCCAAGAGCTACTGGGTCATGTAGATATTTCGAGTACTCAGATTTATACACACGTAGATCGCGAATACCTACGTAAGATTCACGGGAAATACCATCCCCGTGCCTAGAGTAGTTGATCAGTACTGACCCTTCTGGAGTCTTAGCTTTCTGTCCCTTCGTTACCTGCTCCAGACGTTCTTTTGTCCAATTCTTGAAACAGACCTGGTTGCCCGTCTGAAGTCATTAGAAGTTGGATTGCTTCCGCGAGGACCCGATCTCGTTCCTTACGGAAGTCCGCCTCTGAGCCAACGTCGTCCATGCGCTGAGCTATATTGATGCGGGCCTGCCAGTGAAGATATTCGCGCACGTCTTCATCTGAGAGCAACTCTGCCGGCAGCCCGTCTTCTTCAAGCTGTGTCAGGAATTGTTCAAATTGCCTTTCAGATAGGCTTGGTCTCTCATCGTTTTCAAGAAGTGTCGTTGCAACTTCGAATCCGAATTCGGCAAGCCGAAGTCCCAGAAGAACACGTGTCTCATTCGCGGTTGCGATCAGTTCGCGTTCCATCGTCTTCAAAGTATCGTTTTCAATCTCAAGATCTGGGAAGATCCCACCACCATTGATGAGCGTTCGACCCATAGGAGTGGTTACCCGAGGAAGCGTGTCGAGGTCTTCTTCAATAGGGCGTCCTTCAGCATCTCTGACTCTTTGGAGGGAGCGCCCCAAGGGTGTCAACCATGATCCGGTAGTGAAACGCAGGCGCCGGTTGAAGGGCAGCGGCATTACAGTTTGAACGACACCTTTGCCGAATGTGCGTGCACCCATGACTAGTCCACGATCATAATCCTGGAGTGCACCAGCCAAGATTTCAGCTCCCGAGGCTGTGAACTCATCAACCAGTACGACAATCGGTAGATCTGGAACCAACTGAGGCCAGCGATCATCCCAAGAATCAGCAGTAGTCTCACTTGCGGGACCGCCCGGTGCTCTTTGAACGGTGCTGGCAAGCTTCGAACCCTGTTTCAAGAATAGATCTGCCAGCATTAAGGACTCGTCAAGGAACCCTCCGGGATTTCTCCGCAGGTCGATGATCAAGCCCTTGGCTGAGTCCATATCACGTAAGACATCATTCATCTCACTTGCTGCATTACGGGCAACACGGTCCAGAACGACGTATCCAAGTCCACCCTCTAGTCGACCGAAATGAACTGCGGGGCGGTGCACCTGAGCTCTCTCGATATCAAATGCGATTGGTTCGTCAAAACCCTGCCTCTGAATTTTGACCAGAACATCGGTTCCTACAGGTCCTCTGATCGAGTCTGCCGCCATCCCGGTAGTCCACGATGAGGCATCGTGTTCGTTCACTCCAACGATAACATCACCCACCAAAAGTCCTACTTGGTTTGCTGGAGTACTGCGAAAGACAGCTGTAACAGTAATTCTCTCATTCAGCTGAGTAATTTGTAGCCCGATTCCAGAATAGTTACCCGTAGTTTCTTCTTCCCATGCTTCAGATTCGACAGGGGTAAAAAGTTCTGCATAAGGATCCTGAAGTGCCTCGATCAACCCATCAATCGCTGCTTCCCAAAGTATGGAGTCACTGAACTGATCCATGTGCAATTGGGTGATGGCCGAGACTGCACTATCAAGGATTGCAAGCTGAGGGCGGTTATCCTGTGCACTTGAATCCGATGGAATGCGTGTGTTCTGGGCCTGTGCTGAAGTTGTTGTCAGAACCAGGATCAATGTCACTAAAGATATGCGATGTATCATTAAGTGCGCCCTCGGCAGCAGCATGTCAGGTTCAGTAATCCTTAAACACCCTTACAAGAAGCGGCGTTCCCCTAGTAATATTCCAAGTTTGGCATCCCATCCCTGCAACAAGCAGACGGGAACGGATACCTTTACTTTGCCCTTCCCGAAAGGGTCGGTGCTAAGAGTGGATAACTTAAAATGGCCACACGGCCCATGAACAATACCGATGTCCGCCCCCCGCTGAGGGTGGCACTTGTTCAATTCAAGCCCACGAAAGCTGAAGTGTCAGCAAACGTGGAGGCCATTCAACGCACGATCGCAAGTCAGTCTGATTCTACTGATCTTATCGTATTCCCGGAGACTTCACTCAGTGGGTACTTCCTAGAAGGAGGTGTGGCTGAGTCTGCAGTAACTATTGAAGAACTCATCGAATTGTTGGGTTCCCCGCCAGAAATGAGTCCGGACGTGGTGATCGGCTTTTACGAACGCTGGCGGCGGAGGCTCTATAACAGTGCTGTGTATCTAGAGGCTGGTGAGGACACATGGAAGCTAAGACATGTTCACCGAAAGATGTTTCTGCCGACTTATGGAGTCTTTGATGAAGCACGTTTCGTTGAGCCAGGCACGGACGTTCAGGCTTTTGAAACAAGATTTGGTCGGATAGGGATGCTGATTTGTGAGGATATGTGGCATTCTTTGCCGGCCACCATTCTAGCCCTTGGTGGTGCAGAGCTGTTGGTAGTGCCTAGCGCCTCTCTTGCACGAGACTTCTCAGCCGCAGGTGGCCGTTCTCGGAACTTGGAGCGATGGGAACAAATAACCTCGGGAGTTGCACTTGAGCACGGGATTTTTGTGATTGCAGCTCAACTCGTTGGCTCTGAGGGGGGTAAGCTATTTCTTGGAGGATCCATCGCAGTTGGGCCGGATGGGACCTTCCTAGCACGAGGTCCTCTTCTAGAGGAAGCCGTTACATTGGCCTCGCTTGATGCGGGATCAATTAACCGGTCGCGGGTGGCTTCTCCTCTTCTAGCCGACCTTGAGCAAATGCTGCCCCACCTTCAGAGATCGCTTGAGTCAACACGACCTCATGGGGTTCTTGAGGACTCACATGCGCCATTCGAGAATGAAGCTGAAGAGGTGGTTGTTGAGGGACTGGTAGGTGATGGACCCCGACCGAATGAAGATTTGGGAGTAATCCACGAGGCGGAACTCAACCTTGACTTTGATCTAGTCGAAAAAACTCTGATAGAGTTCATTCGGGACGAAGTTTGTAGGCAAAGAGAGTTTGAGAGAGTAGTTGTGGGTGTTAGTGGCGGAGTGGATTCGGCTGTATCTCTTGCTTTAGCCTGTAAGGCTTTGGGTCCTGAAAACGTTTATGGGTTTCGTCTCCCGTATAGAACCTCAAGCCAAGAAAGCCTTGAGCATGCAGCTCTCGTTCTTGATATGACCGAAGCTCAGGCTCAGACCATTGAGATTTCGGATCCCATAGACCTGTACGTGAAAGAGTACGAGCCTGAGATATCGCCTCTTCGTAAGGGTAACCTCATGGCCCGGCTGCGCTCAGTGATACTCTTCGACCAATCGGCTAAGCTAGGAGCGCTTCCGCTCGGTACGGGGAATAAGAGTGAGAGGTTGCTTGGATATTTTACTTGGCATGCTGATGACTCTCCACCAATCAATCCCTTGGGTGATCTCTTCAAGACGCAGGTGTGGGCTTTTGCGAGGCACTTGGGTATCCCAGAGGTGATTATCGAGAAGCCTGCCACGGCTGATCTCGTGAAGGGGGTTACTGATGAAGACGAGATTGGTATCTCGTATCATGCAGCAGACCCAATCCTTTTCGGTTTGGTTTCCGGCTACAGTGTTGAGGAACTCGCACGGGGTGGGTTTAACCAAGAGGAAGTCGAACTCGTTTGGAAACGGCTCCAGGCAACACACTGGAAGCGTGAACTCCCTACTGTCGCAGTTCTTTCTTCAAGCGCGATTGGAGAGTTCTATCTCAGACCGGTCGACTACTGATCCCCCAAAGTACTTAGCTACAAAATACGAGCGGCTTGAAACTCTAGGTCAGCTGATAGGTCTGCTTCTCGGAGATAATTTTGCAGCCCAAAGTCCTGAGTTCATATCCGAGAAAAAGATATGACCTTTATGAGGTTGGGCGCCCCAAACGCTTACCTGGTTCCTGAGAAAGCCGCCAGGATCCTGGGGTTTGTAGACGGCGATTTCCCGACCCTGGTGTGCGAGATTTCCCATTAGCTCACCAGATATATCTACGACGCGCAGACCACCTTTATAGTATGCTTGGTAGAGCACATCATCTTCAATCCACAGGTTGTGTGTCCCAGACTCTGGGATCTCGTAACGTGCCACATCGAGTGGTTCTTCAGGATCTGTGAAATCAATGATATGGAGATAGCCTCGCATGCGCCCCTGCACACCTCCTTCACCGGTAACAGCGTTGTAGGGACGGTTGTCACTTCCTCGTCCAGCCCAGGGCTCATTGACACCACCACTCATCTCGTCTCCAAGAAACAAGTAGAATTTCCCGGTTGACTCCTGGTGATATGGAAAAGCTGCGTGGGTAGCACCCACTGGATATGGGACATTGGTTACGAATACGGGATCTTCTATCGTGCCGCCCCATTTGCCATTCCCAACATCAACGACAACCACACCATTTTCCCATTCTGAGGAATACGCGATTCCATCGTGCACCCAAACATCATGCACGCGGCTGTTTGGGTGGTTGTACTCACTCACATACATCGGATTGTATAGATCGCGGACATCGATGATGACGTACTTGTCCCCTCCAGCAAGTGCGAAAAGGTAATCTTCGGTCGCGAACATATTGTGAACGCCGCCTGTGACACCGTTTGTTTCAAACGTTGAGGCGATAATAGGGTGAGCTGGGTTTGCCATATCCAAGATCACCACGCCATTACTCCGGTTAGAAGCTCCCTCGCGGGAGAGGGCCGCATAGCGACCGCTCGGTGGAGCTTTCACGTCGTTCACTGTTCGAGCGTCGATCTGGATTGAATCTGTTGCGAACATGTTGGTCGGGTCAGTGACGTCCCAGAAGTAAGCCCAGCCGGCGGCCGACCAAGTGCCAGTGATCGCGTAGTCTCTTCCATCAAGCCCCTCAAATACCCAGAGGTCCGATGTGTGAGAGCTTCGAACTGCACCTTGCCCTTGCAATTCAATCGGCTGAACGATTCCACGGCCGTGTACCAATACTGTCTTACGGCTGGTAAGGGATCCTGATAGTGCGAGAACTGTATAGCGTCCAGGAACTTCGGCCACGAACGAACCCTCGTTCATGATTGCTGCGGAACCGGGTGCCCTTATCGAGTCATCAGGTATAAAGGTATATGCCCAAGTCACTGGCAGATCTTCGATTCTTCCTCCTGGTCCTAGACCAGTAGCAGAGAAACGGAGCACATCTCCTGTTCGTGCTTCGTCGCTTCCTCCTTCAATCAAAAGTTCAGTAGCTGGGAATGGCCTCACCGTGTGCAAGGTCTCCACAGAGGTTCCTTCAATTGATGCTGTGAGCGTCACTGTTCCCTCGGAATGTCCGGTCATTGCTCCGTAGGAGTCGACTGATGCGACTGAAGGATCAGATGTTGTCCACGTAAGCACAGGCGCCGGGCGCCTGGTTCCATCTGCATGGAAGGCGATAGGGTGATGGGCTAGGGTCGTCCCAACGAAGAGGGCTGGTGCAGATGGGTTGAGATCGATGGTGTTTATGCCTGGCCAGGAGATACTGACGGGTATCCTTAGTGTGGGAGTTTCTTCACGAATACCTGTTGGGAGTACTGCTGTAGCTATAATCTCGAAGTTTCCAGCGCTGAATGCCTGAACCATACCGTTTCGCACGCGTAGAGCCTGGCGGGGTGCCGCGTAACGGATAGGGATATCGACCAAGGTCCCGGAAGCATCAAGCACCCGAACGGTCAGTGGTACAGAACTTCCAACTTCGAGCGAAATAACCCCAGGCTCGGCTAACAACCGCAATCCACTTTCTTGGCTTGTAAGACCGATCGGAAGAAAAAGAAAAAAGTTCAAGACAAGCAAATGTCGGATATATCTCTTCATCATCATTACCCTGGAGCTGTGCAAGACTAGGACTTCAACATGTACATTTGTTGACGTTACCCCAAGCCGGCAAGAGAATCAGGGTCACGAGAACTCATGAAAAACCTCCAGAAGGGTGTGCCCCGCATGAACGAGCGAACGTCATTTTCACTCTCAATCGTCACCTTGAGCATTGTTCTCGCGGGTACCGCTTGTACACAGAATCAAGTCACCTCCCCTGAAGAGCAATTTGGTTTCGCGATAGGAACCGACTACGAACTGATCAATTATGAACAGTTACACGAGTACTGGATCAAGTTAGCCGGTGAATCTGACCGTATGATTTTGGATACGCTTGGATTAACTGAGGAAGACCGGCCTCATATCCAGGCGATTATCACTTCTCCAGAGAACCACAGGAACATAGACCGCTACCGCGAGATTTCCCGCAGGATGGCCAAGGCTGAGGGAGTCAGTTCCTCTGAAGCCCTGGAATTAGCTGAAGAAGGCAAGGCGATTGTTTGGATTGATGGGGGACTGCATGCCACCGAAGTACTCGGTGCACATCAACTCACAGAACTCGTCTACCGGATGAATTCCAATAGTGATGCCGAGACGCTCCGTATCCTTGATGACGTCATTTTGTTGGCTACCCACGCGAACCCGGACGGTCAGTCGCTAGTCTCCGATTGGTATATGAGACATGAGAATGAGTTAGAGCGTTCTACTTCAGAAGTTCCTGTCCTCTATAACAAGTATGCCGGGCACGACAATAACCGTGATTTTTATATGGCTGCGCTCGCCGAGTCTCAGAATATGAACACCTCGGCATATCGGGATTGGTATCCCCAGATCATCTATAATCATCACCAGACTGGACCTGCAGGAACTGTCATGTTTGCGCCACCGTTCCGCGACCCTCCGAACCATTATCTGGATCCACTTATCATGACAGGACTGGATCAGGTTGGATCTGCGATGCATCAAAGGTTCGTTCGGGAAGGGAAGGGTGGCACCACAATGAGATCTGGAGCATCCTACTCGACGTGGTGGAACGGCGGGCTGAGAACTACTCCATACTTCAAGAACATGATTGGTCTGCTAACAGAGACGATCGGCCATCCTACACCCATTGAGATACCGTTTATCCCTGATCGGCAGATGCCCCACGGTGACCTGCCATTACCGGTCGAGCCAGGAACCTGGCACTTTCGTCAGTCTATTGAATACTCACAGACCGCAAATTGGGCTGTTCTCGATTACGCGTCACGAAATTCAGACCATCTTCTCTACAACATCTGGCAGATGGGTACGAACTCAATCGAACGCGGCAATGTCGACACTTGGACTACGTACCCGTTTGAAATCGATGCTCTTGCTGAGACGGTGCAGCGGGGTTCAAGGGATGATTGGGAACAGGCTCTGCGCAAACCCGAAGATCGAGACCCTCGCGGATTTATCATTTCCTCTGGACAGAGGGATTTTCTGACTGCCACAAAGTTCGTGAATACGCTTCTCTATAACGGTGTAGATGTTCATCGAGCGACAGCTGATTTCACAGTTGATGGGCGATCTTATCCAGTGGGTTCATATGTAGTGAAAACAGCGCAAGCATTTCGTCCACATGTGCTGGACATGTTTGAAAAGCAGGAACACCCAAACGATTTTCCATATCCTGGGGCACCTCCTACGGCTCCCTACGACAACACAGGTTGGACGTTGGCTTGGCAGATGGGTATTGATTTTGATCGCATCTTAGAGGGCTTTGATGGGCCTTTTGAAGTAATTGATGAAATCATTTCAACACCACCTGCTGGCACGATCACGGGCCAGCAGAATTCAGCCGGGTATATCGTCGACCACATCAACGATGCGTTCATAGCAGTCAACCGAGTACTCGCCGCGGGTGGAAGTGCGCACTGGTACATGGATGAGGTAGTTGCCGGGGGACTGAGCTTCGGTGAGGGTGCTTTTTACCTCGAAATTGATAGAGCGAGTATCGAGCAGCTTGCAGAGGAAAAAGGATTGAGTTTCGTAGGGGTGACCAGCCCACCAACAGGAAGCTCAATGGAGTTGAGCCCAGTACGAATTGGATTGTGGGATCGATACGGTGGCTCGATGCCCTCCGGGTGGACACGAATGATTCTCGAGGATTTTGAGTTCGACTTCGACGTATTGTATCCCCCCGATTTTGATAATGCTGACCTAAACGAATACGACGTACTCGTGTTCGAAGACGGAGCGATCCCAGCTACTGCAGATGGTGGACAAGGGGGTGGCCCGGATCCTGCTAGCATACCCGAAGAATTCAGGGGTCGTATAGGCGCGGTGACCATCAACCAGACTGTGCCGAGAATCCTTGATTACGTGAGGAACGGAGGGGTAGCGGTCACGATTGGGACCTCTACGAGCCTCGCAATGCATGCTGGGCTTCCAATTTCGAATCACTTGGTTGAAAATGGGGCGCCGCTTCCCCGTGAAAAGTATTTTACACCGGGATCGGTACTTGATATGAAGGTTGAACATGTTAGCCCGCTCACACACGGCTTTGGGGAAAGAGCTAACGTGCTTTTCAGCCATAGCCCGACGTTTAGACTGTCAGCTGGAGCTGATCCGCAACGGATTCGAACAGTCGGTTGGTATAACACCGAGGAACCACTCAAGAGTGGTTGGGCTTGGGGTGAGGAATACTTAGTCGGTGGGATTGGAGCGGTAGAGGCAGACTACGGTGAGGGTAAACTCTTTATATTCGGCCCCAAGATCACTTTCCGTGCGCAGCCCCATGGTACCTTTGGGTTCCTGTTCAATAGTATCTATTACGGGGCTGCTAACTGAACTGCGGTTTCGGGATCGGAAGTCAGTTCGCCTGATCAAGCGGTCGCACGAGTAACTCGCTTACTGCCATATGTTCGGGTGAGGTAACAGCAAAGAGAACTGTGTCAGCGACATCCTGAGGCCGGAGTCTCCTTTTGCCCTCCCAGGCTTTGTCCCAAGCATCCTTATAGGGGCCATGTGGTACACCTTCATAGAGTTCAGTGGCCACCTGTCCTGGTTGAACATCCGTGACTCGGATTCCATGAGCAGCACCAAGTTCCAGATGTAGCCCCCATGAAAGTGCTCTGACAGCAAACTTCGTCGCTGCGTATACCGTTCCACCGGGGAAGGGTCTCCGGCCCGCGATCGACCCGATCATCACGATATGACCAGATCCTTGTCCAAGCATGGTTGGCAATACAGCTCCGATACCGTGGAGAACTCCATTCACATTTACATCCACCATGCGTTTCCAGTCAGATATCCGCCGATCGATTATCGGGGAAGCGGGCATCGTTCCAGCATTATTCACGAAGATGTCAGTTCTACCAAATTCCTTATTTGTGGCTTCTACTAGTGCTTCTACATCCGATAATTCAGTGACGTCGGTGCGGTGAGCTAATGCGTAGTGTCCCTCAGATTCCAATTGGGAAACTAGTACTTCGAGGCGGTCTAAACGTCGAGCAGCAACCGCTACTTTCGCCCCCGCTCTCGCCAGTGTTAGCGCAGTCGCTTCTCCAATACCGGATGATGCTCCAGTAACAATTGCAACACGACCTTGGAGTGTCCGTTCTTCTCCTTGAGAACTCAGCTTGTGACTCCGGTTCCTGCTTGAGCCAGGAGAATCAGTAGCGCCCTCTGGATACCTAAGGCTCCATCACGGTTGATGAACCATTCCCCAGGTGAGTGCGCACCGCTGCCCTGACCACCACCGCCTATAGTTATAGCAGGGATCCCTTGAGAGATGGGAATATTCGAGTCAGTAGAACCTCGACCCAGTGAGGGTTCGATTCCGAGATGGCGGCTGACAGCGATAGCCTGCTGGACGAATGGCTCGGATTCTGAAATCTCACCAGATGGACGATCACCGATCAATTCCATTTCAAGCGAGAGCTCAGCTCCATCGCGGCGTTGGGTGTTTGATTCCTCGACAGCTCGGCGAACTGAACGTTGAAACACCTCGTCGATAGCCCGGAGGTTTTCGGGGCTCTCCGAACGCATATCAACCTCCATCCAGGCTTCGAATGGGATCGAATTGACGGAAGTTCCTCCCCCTATCCTGCCCACGTTGTAGCTTGTTCGTGGTCCAAACTGTGTGATCGCATCAGCGGCGAGATCGAAGTAGTCAATTGCGCGCCCGAGAGCGTGCGCTGGGTTGGGGAGCCCAAATGCACCCCACGAATGTCCGCCAGGTCCTCGGACAGTAACCCGGTATCTGTGTGAGCCAAGTCCCTGGTGGGTAATCCCGGTATGCCCGGTACCATCGATAGAGATGAATGTGTCAATCTTCGGGCCACCTTCACGGAAAAGATGCTTCATCCCGCGAAGATCTCCGATGCCTTCCTCACCGACAGTGCCAATAAAAAGGAGATCGGCAGTTGTCTGCAACTCAGCTTCATTTAGAACACGAAGCAGTGCAAGGACCGCAGTTAAGCCACGGGTGTCATCTCCTATACCAGGAGCAAAAAGAGTGTCCCCTCTTTGTCGGACAGTGACATCCGTGCCTTCCGGGAAAACAGTGTCGAGGTGTCCCGCAACAGCAACAACCTCATCCGAACCTGTACCTCTCCTGAGCGCGATGACATTGCCTTCCGTATCGGTCCAGGCTGAATCGACTCCAAGATCGAGAAGCATCTCCAGGAATCGCTCACCTCGCTGGTCTTCATTAAACGGGGGAGCCGGTATCTCCGTGAGTTCAAGTAAGTCCGCCATCGTTCTGGCATCCCTTTCCTCTACGAGCTCCAGTGCACGTACCACCGAGGGTAGCGCTACGAGTGCAGCTACCTGTGCCTCATAATCGGCATCCTGCCCGGACACTGATTGCGGAGCACTAAGTACTGCCCCTCCAATAAAGAAGGTCACAGTGCGTTTGAGTAAGTTCATCACGCCCGCGCTCCGTCGTCTGTGTTCATTTATTAAGTACTGATAGCTCTTATGTGCCTCAATAAGATAGCTAAAGAAGCCATCCTGGCCCCTATCACAAGTCCTACCGACCTCTAACTGCATAAACTGGGCCAGGCTTTAACACATGGCAGGTTGATTTTAATGTATGTTTAACCGAAGGTTTGCCCGACTGCTAAACCCCGCAATCCCAAGGGTTAGGTGCCATAACAGTGGAGTATCTTAGACGGTGAAGCATGAATACCCTGCGACCCTGCTTCTTCCTGCACCGGTAGTCAAATGGTTGGCTGCCGTTGGTAGGGTTGCCCGTGTCACTGCTGAACATGCCGGGGAGCTCGGACTTTTAGCATGGCGTATTCTCGTGGCGATTGTTCGGCTCAAAGTATCAAGGCGTGACATAACTACGCAGCTTTACATCATGGGTGTGCAGAGTTTGCCCATCGTTTTCGTGACAGCATCCTTGGCGGGGATTGTTACGAGTCAACAGGGTGGCTACCAGCTAATCTCGTCTTCGCCGCAATATGTGCTTGGGACGCTAGTCGTGCAGAGCGTGATCCTTGAGTTGGCCCCTTTGCTGACAGCTATCGTTTTGGTAGGGAGAATCGGTGCACGTATCACGGCTGAGCTTGGGACGATGGTTGTTTCAGAGCAGATTGATGCCTTCGAGTCATTGGGCCGGGATCCGGTGGCGATTCTTGCCGCTCCACGCTTCATCGCAGGTGTGATCACGCTACCGCTCCTGGTCGGTTTTGCGGACGTGATTGGTATTGCGGCCGGAATGATTGCAGCGAACCTCACCATCGGCCTGGGCAATGAAACATTTATCTACGGAGCCCGTCTATTTTGGCACAACTGGGACTTAGTCTATGGACTCTCCAAGTCCATCGTCTTTGGAGCAGCAATTCCGCTCATCTCGGTCCATATGGGTCTTCGTACACGAGGGGGAGCCGAGGGTGTTGGCCTTAGCACGACCCAAGCGGTGATGTTCATGATCCTGACGATACTGATTCTGGACGCCATGTTCCCACCGCTTATGCTACAGTAGGAATATCAAGACTGTGATTACTTATCGAGATATCCATAAATCATTTGATGCACCGGTACTCTCCGGTGTGGATATGGTAGTTGAGACAGGGGAGATGTTTGCGCTTTTTGGGCCTTCAGGCACCGGGAAAAGCGTACTCCTGAAGACTACAATTGGGTTGGTAGTGCCAGACCGAGGAGATGTAGAGATTGACGGCCTTTCAGTCTACGAGAGTGATCCAGTTGCCCTGTTGAAACTGCGCAGCAAGGTTGGATACGTATTCCAGCACTCGGCTCTATTTGACTCTCTCACAGTACTAGACAACGTAGCGATGGGTCTCCCTGAGGATACCCTGCAAAGACTTTCAACCGCGGAAAAAGCTCGTCGAGTATGGGAAGCGCTAGAGACTGTCAATTTGGAACCGGCCGAAGTGCTCTCGAAGATCCCTTCGGAACTCTCGGGCGGAATGAAAAAAAGAGTAGGGATCGCGAGAGCGATTGTTGGTGGTCCAACGATCCTCTTGTGGGATGAGCCCACCACCGGCCTTGATCCAGTCAACACTGCAGCAGTCGAGCGACTCATCAAGAGGCTCTCAAAAGAGCTAGAGGTTACGTCACTACTTGTGACCCATGATGTGGAGGGTGGTCTGGATATTTGCGATCGAGTGGCGATGTTGGATGGGGGAATTATTAGGTTTTGTGGGACTCCCCTCGAGTTTAGGGCTTGCCCGGACCCGGTGGTCCAGGCGTTCGTAGATCGTGCAGCAGCGGAGGCTGCTTTAGATATGGTTACTGATACCTATGTCTGAGTCTAAAAAGAGCGAGAGGTTAGGGAGAGGTACTCCCACTGATGCAGAGCTACTGGCAGCTGTTCCCCGAAGAGCGACTGGGAGACAAGCACGCCTAGGCCTATTCGTGATCTTAGGCCTATTGTCCTTTGTCACAGTCCTCTATTGGATGACTGATCCTGCGACCTTCCGAGGGCGGTACATGCTCGTGACTACGATGGAAGACGCGGGTGGGGTCCGTGGTGGTGACCCAGTTTCCATGAAGGGCATTATCATCGGCCGTGTCCACGACTTTGAACTAATACGAGGTGAGAGAGTCACGATCACCGCAGAGATTGAGGGTGAGTGGGAGATCCCAGTCGGCTCACTTGCGAGGCTCGGTAGCGCTGGCCTGTTTGGTGGGCGTACGCTTCTCATTGATCCCAGCGGAGCAACCGAATATTACGAACCCTGGGATACAGTTCAAAGCGCGAATATGCAGGTGGTGGATCTTCTGGATTCTGCCGGGGAACTTTCCGGCCAAGCCGGAGATGTAATGACCCAGATCGAGACTCTGCTTGATGCCGAGACGATTGGGGCGGTCCAGGGCAGTGCACGCGAACTTGAGGTTTTGCTTACTGAATTCGGGGACGGTGTTCGCGAGCAGCGTGAGGCACTCGGGTCACTCACTGAAAGTCTGAGTCGCTCAGCGGAAGGGCTTGAGGATGCTACAAGTGGACCTGAACTCGCTCGTGCTGTTGCCAGGGCAGATTCGGCAATGGCCATGCTCACCAATACTGGCGACAACCTAGACAGTGCAGCTGAATCACTGCGTTCAGTTCTGAGTCGGATCGAAAGAGGGGAAGGGACTCTTGGTCGGCTTGTTCAAGATGACCAGCTCTACAACAGTCTCACTAGCGCGGCCGAGGGCATAACAGCATTTCTAGCGGATCTTCAAGAGAATCCTTCGAAGTATATCAATCTGTCCATCTTCTAGCGGACAGTTCTAAGAGACTACCAGCCCGGTGCTATGTTGAAGCCCCAGTGCCAGCTCTTTTGGGGTCGTTGCCAAGGGTACGCGTAGTAAGCTTCAACTATCAGAAAGCCCAATACATTAAGCCTCGCAGAAACTCCCGTTGAGAAGACTGGTACACGCTCGTAGCCGGAACGGCTGAATGCGAGTACCGGAGGATTGTCTGAGTCCCAAGCGAGGCCTGCATCCGCAAATGCCACGAGCTCAACAGGCACAAACTGGAAATTGATTAAGCCATACTGCTCGACACCGATCAACGGTATTCTGAACTCAAAGTTTGCGACCGCGAGTTGTTGACCCTGGAGGCGGTTGAAGGCCATACAAGTGCCTCCACTAGAGCTCGAACCCGGGGGACTACATTCGCTTGCGCTGAAACTCTGGTATGAATAGCCCCGGATAAATGTTTCGTAGCCCAGGAATAGAGGACGGAGCATACCAAAGCCGTCAGAGCTGCTTTCTTCAGGAGAGAGCCCATATCGACCGTAGTGAACTGTTCGCAAGCCGACAGTGAGGTTCTTGGTCGGAGCGAAATACCGGCGCCAATCAGCTATTACGGTCGTAAAGCTTGCGGTACCTTGAGTTTGCTCAATCGAGAAGCGGTACCGACCTCCACGAATTGGTGACACGAATCCGAAGATGGCGTTGTCACCTACGAGCGCCACTGAAGCTTGAGCCATAGTCAGTGGCTTAGGTGTCATAGCGTCGAGGCTCTCTCGTTCCCACCCGATAATCTGACCGAAAGCATTGGTGTAGTACTTCTCCAACTCTATGTCATAACTGTAGCGTACAGCACCCAGAGAAACTTCGAAGCGTTGGGATGAGGAAAACGGATAAGCGAGCTGGCCGTTCAGAGAGGTAGTGAAGATCCGGAAGCGGTTTAAGCCGTAGTAATCGCCAGATTCATCAGATCCGAAACTGTAGTAACCCATTTGGTATGGGATCCTTCCAGCGCCTACACCCCAGTTCCATCTCTTACTCAAGTTTGTATAGAATACTTCTCCACCGATGTCCTTAAAGGTTCCTTGCGCCATGAGCGCAGCTCCAAGGACTCTGTCTCCTAGCATATCACTGAAATATGCCGAGGCGCCTCCACCCACGTAGTTGCCAAAGTTGTCAGTTCCAACACCGAGAGTGGGTTGGCCAACGAAATCAAGCGTAAGGCCAGACTCGTTACTCGACTCGTATTGCTCAATCGCTGAGCTCGGCCATGTGCTGGAAGGCAGTAGTCCGGTTTCTGCGTCAGCTAGGTATGTCGCTATACGGCTGAAGCGGTCTGGCATCGTTGGAGGGAGCTTACGACCTAGTTGGTCTTCAGGATTTTCGACTACTGAAATCTCAGGTAGTTCCTCATCTAATTCCTTTGTATAGACATGGAATTCGAGTTCGTCAAAGACTGTGTATGCAATCAGGCCGCTTCCTGGGGCTACACTCATTGCAGGTGCCAGATAGGTATGTCCGCTCACACCTGTTGCTAGGTTGGTTACTCTACTTATGCGGTTATTCTCAAGGCTCAACTTATAGACGTCACTGAAGCCATCTTGGTCGGAGATGAAGTAGAGGCTTTCACCATTATCCCCGAATTGCGGGTTGATATGCTTCACATTCCCGAATACCGGGATCGGCCTGATTTCACCCGTCGCTACCTCGATCATGGCAAGCTGGAAACTGTTGTATGTGAGCAGCTCAAAATTGGTGGCCGCACCCCTATCGCTCGTAAAAGCGATGTTGCGTCCGTCCGGCGACCACGAAGGTTGCAGGTCGGCGTACTTGTCTTGGGTGAGTTGAGTGGTCTCACTAGTCTCTAGATCGTAAAGAAAAAGATCGGTGATCCCTCCGACTGAGCCTGAGAATGCTATATAGCGTCCATCCGGCGACCAGGCAGGATTACTTACCGCACCAATACGTTCCTCAAACTTGATCCTACGCTGGACGACACCGTTTCGGGTTGCCGCTATAGCCATCTCGTTATTTCCGCCTGCGGATACGACGTATGCAAATTGTTCGGAATCTGGTGACCACGTCCCAGAGGAATCGATGTAGCGTAATGCCTCGACATGAGGATCTGATTCGGCGCTCGCGAGTTTTCTGATGATCTCACCAGTCCTGGTATCAGCCATGTAGAGGTCAACCGAAAAAATGTCTTTCTCGGAAAGGAAGGCTACATAGCGTCCGTCTGGACTTATTGAGGGTTGGATGTTGACGCTTCCCGAGCCCGTACTTGGGGCAAGAAGCAGGTTTCCTTGATCAGCAGGAGCACTGCGGCCTTCCATGATCGGAAAATATTCTTCCCCCACCTTCTCCTTCCATCTCACCGAAAGTGTGTCCGTCGACATCCCGAGCACGTCCTCGATTGCTCCCTCAAAACCAGCACGTAAGGCGCGTCGGTATATCGAGATGACTGCGTCATCGCCGTATGTGCCACCGATGTAAGCCCACAGTGCCTGACCAAATCGATATGGAAAGAATCTCGACTCACGTGTCATCTGCTGGATCGTAGGCAGATCGTCACGCCGAATTGCGTCACGTATCCACATCGCGGTTAGTGGGTCATCTCGTCCCACCGAGAGGTACTCGGCCATTCCCTCAATCAACCAAAGAGGTAAGGTCGATAATCCCTGCAAGCCTCCACCACGTCTTGATTGCGCGATGTTGTACTGGAATGCATGGACCAACTCATGACCGAGGACATGGTCTGTATCCCAATAAGACCCTGCGAGTGGCATGATTACTCGGTTCTTGAGCGATTCAGTTACACCGCCAGTGCCCTCGCCTATGAACCCCGAAAGTGTGTTCGTTTGTTGGAAGTCTGGATGATCGGCGTATAGGATGATTGGTTTTGTACGCTCAAATTCGTGCTGGAAGGTTCTCGCAAACCGCTCGTACCAACGCTCGCCCATTCTCGCGGCATCTAGGACGGCTTCAGTTTCCTCTGGATAGTAATGGATATCAAAATGTTCTGTGCGCAGGATCTCGAAATCAAAATCGTCAAACTGCACCTTGTTACGACCGAAGTATTGTCCTGATGCGGTTGGCGGAATGATTGCAAGAAGCAAGGTCGCTAATCCGAGTGTCCATACTACCCTGGTTCGTTCTAACGCCATCTTAGATAAGAGTATCTTTCCCAACATGTACCGCCTCATCTGAGGTGCTGCCCAGTCTGCGAACTAGGACGAGTGCTTTTACTACCCTCTCACATACCGAGTATACCAATTAAAGGTTCGTTAGATGATTGGAGAAGTGTCTAGCAGAAACTCCGGTAACGGACAACTAGTTCACCATACGTTGACGGGTTGGATGATCACCACCGAGATTCTTTGGGTTCTATCGCTAAAAAGCAAGCAAGATTCTTGCCACGGCTGTGTGGTCACGGATCCGGTATTTCTCAAGTGGTGAGCACTGTGATGAATAAACGACTATCGCTACTAGGATGGACACTGATCTTGGTTGTCTGTGCTTGTCAGGATGCTGGTTCGCCGGCGCTGTCTATCTCTCTTGAAGAAATGCCCTCTCCCGCTTCTAGTCCAAGTGGTGAGCCATTCCTGTCCTCTTCCGAGGACGGGGTCTATTTGAGTTGGCTGGAAGAGGTAACTCCGACGATGTACGAGTTGCGCTTCTCAATGCTCCAAGATGGTGAGTGGAATAAACCAGGTGTGGTCGCTGCTGGTGACGATTTCTTCGTAAACTGGGCAGACTTTCCCTCAGTTCTACCGGGTCCCCAGGGCAGCCTATGGGCACACTGGTTACAGCGCGGGTCAGAGGGTGGCTACGACTATGGAGTGCGAGTTGCTGAGTCTGGCGACGGAGGTAAGACGTGGTCGGAGCCGTGGACCCCGCATGAGGATGGTACTCCGACAGAACACGGGTTCGTCAGTATGATGGCATCCGGTTCCGGAATAGGAATCGTTTGGCTTGATGGACGAAAATTCGTTTCGGAAATAGATGGGGAACCGGCTCCACGTGAAATGACCCTTCGCTTTCGAGAGATCCAAGTGGGGGGGAAACCTGGTCCCGAAACGCTTATTGACGCTCGCGTTTGTGACTGCTGTCAAACGGATGCGGTGGTCACCCCATCAGGACCTGTGGTCGTCTACAGAGATCGGACTGACGCGGAGATCAGAGATATCTATGCCACACGATTCCTGGATGGTAACTGGACTGAAGGGGTTTCTGTCCACCAGGACGGCTGGGAGATCGGTGGTTGCCCTGTGAATGGACCTGCGGTCGCGATGGCAGGGGACCAACTTGCGGTGGCTTGGTTCACCGGGGCTGAGGATGTTCCGCGAGTGAAGATCGCATTAGCGAGGGCGGAGGGGCTGGAATTTGAGGAACCAATTCAGCTAGATGATGGAGATCCTGCTGGCCGAGTAGATGTGCTTGGACTGTCAAATGGGGATTTCCTGGTGAGCTGGCTAGAGAGAACTGGTGGCGAGACTGCCGAGGTACGAATGCGCCGGATTCGGTCAGATGGAGCTATCAGTGAAGCTGTTACGATTACTTCTTCGTCCTCCGCACGCGCAAGTGGGTTCCCCAGAATAGCACAGAGTCCAGATGGAAGTCTGGTTATGGCCTGGACCGATGTCTCAACGTCACCTGCCCAAGTGCGGATTACGCGGGTTCATTTGGAGGATTGATGAAGACCACGCGCGTGGTGGTGGTGTTTCTCTTAGTTGCTATATCGGCTTGCGCAATTGATGCCACGTCGGGTCCGCCACAACTCGGTGCTCCCATTCCAGGATATACAGCGGCGACACTTGAGGGTGACAGCGTATCCTTGGCATCCCTTCGAGGTGAAGTCGTCCTCCTAAACCTTTGGGCTACCTGGTGTGCACCGTGTCGACAAGAGACTCCTTTTCTCCAAGAATTATTTGAGGAGCATCAAGAAGATGGCCTCCATCTCGTAGGAGTTTCTTTGGACACTGGTGCGGCAACAGAACAGGTTGAGAGGTTCGTTCAGGACTATGGGGTTACCTATACCATCCTCCATGACCCTGAAAATAGGGCTATGGAGCTTTATCGGGTCCTGGGTCTTCCGGCGACGTTCCTTATCGATCGAGAAGGGGTACTCCAATGGATGCGTTACGGCCCAGTTGGAGAGACTGATCAGGAGTTTTTGTCTGAACTTGGGGACGCTCTAGGTTGAGAGCAGTTGATCCAGATAAGGTCGAAACCCCAATCGGTTATGTAGATCTCCAGAGGGTCCGATCGAACGCCAAGAAAATAGCCTCCTATTGCAAGGAGCACGGTCTTAATTGGCGTCCTCACATAAAGACTCATAAATCCAGGGAAATTGCTCGCCTGCAAATTGACGCGGGAGCGACTGGGATTACTGTGGCTACCCTGCGCGAGGCAGAAGTGATGTCGACAGTGACCGAAGACTTGCTACTCGCGTACCCGCCTGTTGGGGACCTAAAACTCAAGCGACTCATTCAACTTCCTCACGAACTCGATCTGAAAGTTGCACTTGACTCAGCTCAGGTTCTTAAGCCACTGGCTGCTGCCTGCGCTTCTGCTGAACGCCAAGTTGGAATCCTCATAGAACGAGACGTTGGGCTGGGCCGTGTGGGAGTCCAAAGAGTTGAAGATGTCATTCAGCTTGCGGATCTGGCCCAGGAGTTAGATGGCGTAGATTTCCGGGGGATTATGTTCTACCCAGGGCAGATCAGGATGGCTGAGGTTGACCAAGACGCTCATGTGCGAGAGGTGGCTGCTTTGGTTGAAGAGATGACCGTGGCTCTGGCCAAAGCTGGTTTCGTACCCGATATCGTCAGCGGAGGCTCAACGCCGACACTCTGGCGGAGTCACAATTACAGCGGGATTACTGAAATCCGGTCTGGTTCGTCTGTCTTCTTTGACTTGGAGGCGCTCAGAGTGGGTGTCGCCTCTCACGACGACTTGGCTTATACAGTTTTAGCTACTGTAGTTAGCACTGCTGTTCACGGGGGTGCTGTTGTGGATGCAGGTTCGAAAGCGCTTTCGAAGGAAGTCAGGTCAGCTGAAGGTGACTATGGCGTGCTGTTTGACCGAGCTGAAGTCACTGTAAAGACTCTGAATGAAGAGCATGGAGTCCTTGATCTATCACGAACTGATTGGGAGCCAAGAATTGGCGATCAGGTGCGTATTATCCCGAACCATGTTTGCGTGTCAGTGAATTTGCAGGACTCACTCCTGGCGCAGGATGGAGACACGCACGTGATGTTGAATCTCGAAGGAAAGGGGCGCAGTCTCTGGGTTGAGGAGAGTCTGCTTAACCCACATTAGAATTAGATAATGTTCTATAGGACCACTTACAGGAGTCAGATATAAATGAGCGACTTGGTGCGAATCCATACTGATCACGCGCCTGCGGCGATCGGCCCCTATTCACAAGCAATCGTAACAGATGGTTGGGTCTTTTGCTCAGGCCAGATACCGCTTGATCCTGATACTATGGAGCTAGTAGGAGGAACTATAGACGAGCAGACAAATCGAGCTTTGAGCAATCTTTCCGAGGTACTACAAGCAGCAGGATCCTCACTTCAGCATGTCGTCAAAACCACAGTATTCTTGGCTGACATGAATGATTTCGCAGCGATGAACAAAGTCTACGAACAACACTTTGGAGAACACCGGCCTGCGCGTGCGGCAGTGCAGGCAGCTGCTTTGCCTAAGTTCTGCGATGTTGAAATCGAGTGTATTGCTCGGTTAATAACCTAGTGATCATCTAAGGATCTGTTCTTTCTCTACGGACACTAATAACACGTATAACACTCGAAATCGTTGCTAGCTAGCTAACAAATGGGTATCATTCCGCGAGTAAGCTGAGATGATGAAAAGCATTTATAGATCTTGCTTCTTCATTAGCTAGCTACGTAAGTAAGGGGATAACTTTCCTATTACTTAGTATGTTTTATAAAGTCCAATCTCCATTCGGGAGGGCGAGTATGACGTTCACTACGTCAAAACGTCTCCCATCCGCCGCGTTAACGGGGGCAGTTTCGCTAGCCCTCGCTCTCTCGATCGGATGGACACCGAACCACGTTGCTGCCCAAACAGCGGGCACGCTCGTTGGTACGGTGACGGACGCTGCGTCACAGCGTCCACTTGAGGCGGTCCAAGTCTACATTCCGGGTACCGGTATTGGTGCCTTAACGAATGCGGCTGGCCGTTTCTTACTTCTAAACGTTCCAGTTGGCGAACAGACCGTGAGTGCCGAATTGGTCGGCTATCGGGCTGGTGAACAAACCGTCACGGTAGGGGCCGGTCAGTCAGTTCAACTTGACTTCGGACTCTCACAAACCGCGATAACTCTAGATGAGATCGTGGTCACCGGTGCGGGAATCGCGACTGAGAAACGTAAGCTCGGTAACACGATTGCGACGCTTGATGCTGCGACGCTCGAGAATGCTCCGATTGCGGACTTCTCGCAGTTGATCGCGGGACGCGAGCCTGGCGTAGTTGCTCTGCCTTCATCCGGCTTCACTGGTGAAGGGGCACGCATCCGGATTCGTGGATCTTCGTCACTGTCGCAGCTGAACGAGCCAATCGTCTACGTAGACGGGATCCGGGTGGATCGCTCTGCTGTTCAGAACTTTAATGGACAGGGCAATCCTTCTCGGCTAGATGACATCCCACCCGAATCGATTGAGCGGGTAGAAATATTGAAGGGTGCGGCGGCGGCCACGCTTTATGGTACCGAGGCATCTAACGGCGTGATCCAGATCTTCACTAAGCGTGGACGTGCGGGCGCACCGCGGTTCACTGCTCAGGCGGATTTCACTGGTATCCAGGTTCCGACGAACCGGATCAATAACATTGCTGGATTCGCACGTAATGCTGATGAGCAGGCGATGATCTCTTCTCGTTGGGGCAAGAGCGTTGGGCTCTATGAAGTAATCGAAGAGCCTTTGGTCCCAACGATGCTTGAGACTGGTTTCGCCCAGACGTATTCAGCTTCAGCGTCAGGTGGTTCTGAAGCGTTCCAGTACTATATATCGGGGCGTTTTGCCGACGAGGATGGCGGTTATGACGCGGCTCAGAATTTTGAGCCAGTGCCAGGTATTGAGCCTGAGGTCGATACGAACCGTCGGGTATCGCTCAATTCGAACTTTACACTCATCCCGAGTGATAAAGTCCGTATCGGTGTCTCGACCCTGTTCTCGGACATGGAGCATCACACGCCTGATAACTCGAACAACATTTATGGCGTGTTCAGTTCAGCTCTGATGTCGCAGTTACATAAGGCCTCGGCTAACAACCTGTACGGTAACCCGGCCTTCGCGACTACGCGTGAGAACATGTACCAGTTGAACGTTGCTAATTCGAGTCACTTTGCTGGTTCGATGAATGTGGGATATACACCGATGGACGGATTCCGCTTAGACGGTGTGTTCGGTGTGGACTTCACTTCTGATGATACGTTCAACTTCCGTCCTTATAAGTGGAATGTGGACGGATTCAGTGGCTCAACGCCGGACGGTTCTCGCAATGTCCAGGAACACCGTAGTCGTGAAATTACGGCGGACCTGAAGGGTTCCTATATACGTAACTTGGATGTGGGCGACATGACGTTCGAGAATACCCTGCTATTTGGTGGGCAGGGCTTCTTGCGCCAGAATCAGTACGCTGGCGGTAGCGGGCGTGATTTCCCGGGTCCGGGACTTGAGACACTATCGGCGCTCGCGAATGAAGGCTCGTTCGAGTCTTGGGTGCGGGTGACACAAATTGGTGGGTACATCCAGGACCAGATCGGTTGGAATGATTGGGTCTTTGCTACAGTGGGTGGTCGTTGGGATGCGAACTCAGCTTTCGGTTCGGAGTTCAGCACAGCATTCTATCCGAAGGCGTCACTCTCAGTGATTCCTAGCCAAGGACTGGAATGGAACAGCGACCTTATCTCCACGTTCCGTCTTCGTGGTGCGCTCGGACAGTCTGGCTTACAGCCTGGCGCGTTCGACAAGTTCACCACGTTCTCACCTCAGCCTTCTGAGGAGGGACCAGGTGTCCAGCCATCGAACCTTGGTAACGCAGGTCTCAAGCCTGAGGTCTCGACCGAATGGGAGTTCGGTACTGAGATCGGGTTGTTGGATGACACATGGTCACTAGACGCTACTTATTGGACACGGAATGTGGCAGATGCCCTCGTGGCTCGCCGCTATCCCGTTACAGGTGGATTCACACAGACACAGCTTTCAAACATCGGGTCATTGGACGCCTGGGGTATGGAGCTGAATCTGCGTGGTTCACTTATTCAGAATGAGTCTGTGAGCTTAAATGTGTTTGCCAATGCGGCATTCCTGAACGAGAAGGTGTCTGACATGGGTGGCGCGCCGCCGCTCAAGACCGGTAACACCTACCCTCGCTATAGGAACTACATCCTTCAGGGCTATGCCCCAGCATCGTTCTTCGGTGCGAAGACTGCTGATGTAGCGATTCCGCTGAATATTGACGGCACATGCACAGAGCCGTCTCAGGCCGCGGCGCTAGAGTACTTCAGCGGCCCTGTTGATCCGAGCAGCTTCAAGCCGCTCGCGATCGGTAACTCTGATTTTGATAAAGCGAATGGGCAGTTCGCGTCGCACAACTGCGGGTCAGGACTGCTTGAAACATATCTTGGTAAGCCAGCGCCTGATTGGGCTGGTTCGTTTGGCTTCAACGTAGCGTTCGCCGGGAACTTCGAGTTCGCAGCACTAGCGGAGTACAAACTTGGCTACCACGCCCAAGACCTGTCTGGCCAGTTCAGACGCTCGAATTCCTTCATCGGTCGTAACACGCCACAGTCGGCTCGCCTATGGTCTACAATGCTTAATCCGGCGACGTCGGCTCAGGACCGCTTGGATGCCGCCATTGAGTGGGCGACAGAAGTAGAGTCATTGGCTCCGATGAGCGGGATGAACGCGATCTATGAGGCCAGCTTCATCCGGCTACGTGAGCTCTCGCTTACGTATCGGGTACCGGCTGATATCGTCAGTGGTTGGGGCCTATCGACTGCGACGATCAACCTTGGGGCCAGAAACTCATACCTGTACATGCCTGGTAACTATCCGGGTATGGACCCTGAGGGTAACGTGACTGGCCGCTGTAACGGTGGCTTGAACTGTAACTTCCTTGACGCGACCGAGGGCTGGGGACTGCCGATTCCACGGCGGTTTACCTTGTCCACTCGGGTCACGTTCTAACGGGAGGCTAGAAAAATGAAAAACAGAATAAAGGCTTCCGTCTTAACAGTGGTAACCGCACTCACACTATCGGGCTGCGGTGACCTACTAGACGTGAATAATCCGAATAACCTGGTTGAGGAATCTATTTCTCAGGCAGCGGCGGCTTCGGCTGTCGTTAACGGCTCGTTATCGCTTGTGTCATCAGCTATTTCACAAATCTGGCAGCCGTACTTGGTAACATCAGATGAGATTTATTGGATTGGATCGAGAGATGCATGGCTAGCGTTGGATCAGGGATTCATCGGTAACCCGGAGAACGAGTTTAGTGATGGAGCGTTCCCGAGTGTTGGACGTGGTCGCTGGATGGCTGACCAGGCCATCAAGATTCTTCAGGGCCATGCTGCCGAGGATCCAAGCTTCAATTACGACCTAGCCCGAGCCAACCACTTTGCCGGGATCATGTACACGGTCATCGGTGAGGTTATGGAAGATTTCGCGTTCTCAGATAAAACAGAGTCCGGCGCTCCTGTCGGGCCAGGGAACATGTCTTCAGTACTCAATACCGGTATAGGCTATCTCGATAAGGCGATCACCAGCTACGAGTCGCTTGGTAATGCAGACCGGGCTGTGGCAGCGAAGGCCATGCGTGCCCGTGCGCATCAGTCGCGCGCGATTTGGGACGTAATCAACCCGACGGCGTCAGGTACATTCACGACGGTGAATGCCTCAGCGGCAGCGGCTGATGCACAAGCCGTGATTACCGCCGCGGGTGGTAATAGTGCTGACGTTGAGTACGACCTGGTTTACTCGTCGGGCTCGCAATCGAACAGCATGGCGGCATGGATCAACGACCGTAAGGAAAACCAGTATACCACCCAATTAGTCACGCTCGATGCCAATAACAACAGAACTGGTGTCGCGATGATGGA
>PBPC01000075.1 GCA_002724575.1 Gemmatimonadota bacterium
ACTCTCCTCGTTGAATCTGTCCATGGTATCGAGGTAGGTGTGATATTCGGCAGAGCCTGAGCCATAGCAGACGATTGCTCTTCCGTATTCCTTGTCTGCTCCATCGTCCTCGTCTATGTCGTAGACGAAGGGAGCATGGTCCGAGTTGTATGGCATTTCAGTGGAGGACAATTTCCTGATATTGATTGGATACTTCTCTGCCAGCTCGGGATATGCCTTGGAGAAGGCACTAACCACACCCGATATATGATCAACGTCTGCTTGGTTGTTGCCGAACATTGTCAATCCAGAGTTCCTCTCTGCATCCACATGATTCATGTCGAGGTTGATGTATAGCCTGAGATTCTCTTCAAGCATCGTCCTATGTTTATCGACCCATTCTCTAGAGCCCCAAAGCCCTTCTTCCTCTCCGCCCCAAGTGCAGAAGTAGAGAGTCATCTCAGGCGCCCCCAGACTCGACTCAAGTAGCCCAAACTGCCTTGCAATCTCCTGTAAAGTGGCGACTCCGGAAGTATCGTCCACAGCACCCGGTCCGTTATACACAGTGTCGTGGTGTGCTCCAAAGATTACGATAGACTCTGACTTACCCTCTATTATGCCGCACGGTACACGGATGGTAGCCGTTCCTCCGTTATCGACATCGGTGATGAACTGCAGTCTTGCTTCTCCGTTTATTACTTCGTCTACGATGGTCTGACCTACACTTCTGGAGACCATAATGAATCCGAGATTGTCGGGGATTGGGTCTATCGAGGAGATTCCAACCGACTTGAAGTATGGGACACAATCACCGGCCACCAAATCGTCGCAATTTTGTCTGTCGTTAATCAGAATCAAACCCTCAAGATCATTCTCTGCACCGCGCTCGAACAGCACAGTGTTACTTTCTGTCTCCGGCTGCAGCCATATCAGTCCGACTGCATTCGAAGCCGAGCCCCAGTCTGCAGAATCATTACCAGTTCCTAAATCGATTACAGGCATGTTATCCACATAGCGCACGAAGGAGGAGCCGCTATAGCCCTGCAACACGAAGTCTTCGCGATGTGTGAATTCTACAATCTCTCGATTAATATCCGCCGACGTGCAGGGGGCAGGACCGCCGAAGATATTCCCTATATCTCCCGGGGTACAAAGAGACAACTGCGGTTCATTTCCAATAACGAACATGGGAACATCGAACTCTTCGAGTGTCGAAGGAATGCCCATTGAGGTAAAGTTGAGTTTGATTGAATCAGCTGTGTTTTTCTCTTCAATCGTACCGGATAGTCGACCTTGCCATTCTGGATGGCCCAAATCCACCAATGCCTGTGCATACATACGAGCCTGTTCTGCATCGAAGTCAATCAACTGATAGTCAGGCTCGCCCCTAATCCATTCTACTATTCGATCACCGTATAGAATCGCTCCACCTGAGCCACCAATCAGAATCAAAGTGGCAACAGCCAGTACGTGAATTGGCGTCTCTCGGATTTGAGTCACTAGGGCTGATGCACGCTCACCTAGTCCGAGAGAAGGCTCGGCCACGATTGTAGTGCCTTCAGAATCTGTTTCCACGGTTCCTCCTACCTGAACCCGTCTATTGAACCCACGCCGAACATGAACACTCAGCGCTGATTATTCATTTGAGATTTCGTCGCCGGTCCATCGCTTGCCTATGGAGTGCTCAACACCCATCTGGTCGAGAATCCTAGAAACAACGAAATCAACGAGGTCTTCAATACTATCAGGAGCATGATAGAAACCCGGGCTTGCCGGTAGAATCACTACGCCCCATGAAGACATCTTAGCCATCGCTTCGAGATGAGGAGTTGCCACCGGAGTCTCACGCGGCACTAGAATCAGCTTCCTTCTCTCTTTGAGAGCAACTAGAGCACTGCGAGTAGCTAAGTTGTCAGAAATGCCCGCTGCAATTTTACCGATTGTGGTGCCGCTGGCAGGACACACGACGCAAGCCTCGTACCGAGCAGAGCCCGATGCTGATCTAGCAGCCAGATTGCGGTTGTCTTCGAGTCTAACTCCATCTCTTTTCGCCAACTCTTCAGGAGCGATTCCACATTCAAGATCCAAGTTGATAGCTCCAGCGTTGGTTACAATCAGACTGACTTCCCAACCTGCCTCGAGGAGTGCATCCAGCAGACGTACACCATACTGCGCACCCGAGGCTCCAGTGATTGCCACAACTGCCTCAGGCATGCTATTCCGTTCCTCCTTCTACCCTTGAATGGTTGCATCAGCTCATAGACAATCTTTGAGAGCAGCAGCGAGGTACTCGTATTCATCTATGTGATTGTAAAGTTGGCCAGATATCCGGATGTATTTCTTTCCATGGTGGCGCCATGGCATTACGGGTACTTGAATCGAATACTCGTCCAACAGTCGGTTGTGAAAAGGATCCCCATCAAGGCTCATCGGCCCCACCTCTTCATCAGTAGGGATTTCTACAGAAGACATAGCGCAAATCATCGAATCAGGAACCGGAGGAGTGGTTTCAAGAACGTCACAAATCAAATCTCTACCCTGCAGAACGAGATTTCGATTTCGACTCATTATCTCGGCCCATCCGCCATTAACCAGTCCTTCCATGTGACTCATCGCTTTCGGGATACTCAACCAAGGAGTCGGGTCCTGAGTGCCCGGCCAAGCGAACTCGAACTCGAACTTCTCCTGAGGAGTTCCCTCGAAAGAGAAGCCGTGGCTGATGTTTAGTGGGTGAATGGAGTCCTTACGATCTTCACGAATGTGGAGGAAGGCTGAGCCCTTAGGTGAACATATCCACTTGTGGCAGTTGCCGGTGCAATAGGCCGGTGCGAGTTGGGTAAGATCGAGAGGGACAATACCCGGTCCGTGGGCTGCATCCAGAAGTACGTCCACTCCCCTTGCTTGCAGTCTATGAGTTAGTTCCTCGAACGGCATCCTTGTTCCAGTCGGACTAGTAATGGTATCAATCAGGGCCATAACTGTCCTATCTGTCACAGCACCCATAATCAGGTCGATGACCTGCTCAGCCCCCTCCAACCTGAATGGAATCTTTACTACAACTGTCTTGGCACCTGATCTCTCAGTAACATAGTCGACTGCGTTCCAGCATGCTTGGTATGAGTGATCTGGGACTATTATCTCGTCACCTGGCTTTAGATCGAGGCTCCTGAGAACAGTATTCACCCCTTGAGTTGCATTACTTACAAAGGTCAAACCATCCAATTCAGCATTCAGCATACCCGCTAAAACCTCTCTGGATTGATCCCACAAGTCTGAGTATTCTCTTTCGAAGAATCTGACAGGATCCCTCTCCATAAGTTCCCTGATTCTCACTTGTTCTTCTAGAACGGTTATTGGCGTGGCTCCGAAGGAACCATGGTTCAGGAAAACAGTATCAGGTTCCAAAGACCAGTGATGAGCAAGGTCACTTCTTTGTGGCAGATTCATACCAGCATCCTCTGAGTCCATTCGACTGGTTCCAAGGGTGTTCTACCAAGATGCTTCTCACAGGTTTCGATGAGCGCTTCTTCCATCCTATCGAGCCCCATTTCTCTTCCCTCAGAATCGGTTTCATATCCCAGTTGTGACAGGCTTGTATGTACACCAGCAGTCATTCCGCAGCCCTCTAGATCCTCGACCCGAGTTCCAGGAGTACTCACATTGATCGACATCCCATGCCTACTGACCCAATGCAGGAAGGACAACCCAATTGAACAGATTTTGTGTCCGTCAACCCAAGCTCCTTGCATAGACGGATCCTTGTATGCACTGATGCCACATTGACCGAGTGCATCAATCGCCCAATCTTCCAGTCTACCGATGATTGCTCTAACGCTCTGCTCCTCCACTTTCCACTTGATGATTGGATAGGCAACCAGTTGGCCAGGGCCGTGCCAGGTGATCCCCCCTCCTCTGTCTGTGTTTACCGTCGGGTAACCTTCGATGACCACACCATCGCGAATCGCCTTAGGGCCGACAGTCACGATTTCTGGATGTTCAACCATGATTATGGTATCAGGAATCTTATCTTTGATTCTCAATTTCTGCAGTAGCTTCATCTCTTCAGCCATCACATAATGTTCTACCATCCCCGCTCTGAGGATTCTGATATTTCCCATTCTCTCACCTCAGGAGATATGGATTGCATGCCCTAGAGTCTTCAATACACTTTCATGGAACGCCTCTGACATGGTCGGATGGGCGTGTACAGTAGCGGCCACATCTTCTAGCAGCGCCCCCATTTCCAGTGCTAGGACGAACTCGGAGTGCAACTCTGCGATGTGAGTGCCGACTGCTTGAACCCCCAGAATCACATGATCCGACTCTCTAGCTGTGACTCTGATGAATCCGCCAGTTTTCTCTGCCTCTAGGCTGAGGGCACGTCCATTAGCAGCTAGGGGAAACTTCCCCACGATGACTTGCTCGCCACGCTCCTTGGCCTCGTCAGGAGTTAGCCCTACAGAGATTATTTCAGGCTCAGTGAAGACGATTGCAGGGACTGCGACCTTGTCGAACTCGCGTTCGTGTCCTGCGATAATCTCAGCCACCATTTCTCCCTCGGCGCTGGCCTTGTGAGCGAGCATCGGCTCACCAGCCACATCACCTATTGCGTAGACACCTGAGACCGAAGTGCGGCATTTACGATCAATTCTGATGAATCGACCCGATGCATCCATTCGAACTCCCATGTTCTCCAGCCCCCAGCCCTTGGTGTTGGGGCTTCTTCCTACAGTAACTAGGACCTTGTCGACCTTGATTGACTGCTCTCCACCATCTTTCTCGAAAGTCAATTCGACCTTTCTGGCCGCCCCCTTGCCCTTGACCTCAGCCCCTCGCGCCAGAGCATTTGTGTGGACGGTTACCTTGTGCTTTTTGAGCCACATTTCTAGTGGCCTACGAATCTCCTTATCCATGATGGCTAGGACACTGTCCAGGCCCTCAACCACAGTCACTTCTGTGCCCAGTTTAGTCAAAGCGCAGCCCAGCTCAAGACCTATGTATCCTCCTCCTACGATAGCCACGGTTTTGGGCAGTCTATCCAAGTCGAGTGCGCCTGTTGATGAGATGATGAATTCCTCATCACATGGCATGAATGGTAGATCGATATGGCTGGAACCAGTCGCGATGATTATGTTCTCCGCTTCGATATTGACCTCTCCATCAGAAGTCTTGACAGTACAGCTCTTTGGTCCCGTAAAGGTTGCCCAGCCCTTGATTAAATCAGCTCCAGCAGCCTTAAGCAGACTCTCAACTCCCTTGTTTAGTCGATCTACGATGTCATCCTTCCACGAGACTAGGGCACCCATGTCGACTTCTGGAGTGCCACTAACTGAGATGCCCATGTGGCCTCCTTCTACGCTATGATTCCGCAAGACCTCAAATCGCTCTGCTGCGTGAATCATGGCCTTGCTCGGGATACAGCCTCGAATCAGACAGGTACCTCCGGCCTTGTCACCTTCGACAACTACGGTATCCAATCCGAGTTGGCCCGCCCTGATTGCGGCGACATATCCGCCGGGACCAGCGCCCACGACTAGAACCTGACACCTGCGAGTCTCATTCATACTAACCTCACATGAAAATCAAGGCGGGGTGCTCTAGGAATCTCCTGAGGTGCTGAATCAAGGATGCCCCATCAGCGCCGTCCACCACTCTGTGGTCGAATGCACTAGATAGATTCATGATTTTACGAATCACAACCTTTCCTTCTCTGACTACAGGCATGTCGCGAGCCTTGTGAACTCCCAAGATGGAAACCTCTGGGTGATTGATGATTGGAGTAGCACCCAAACCACCTTCTCGGCCCAGACTCGTAATTGTGAATGTCGAACCTGTGAGATCATCAAGACTTGCACTACCATCTCTCGCAGCTCCTGAGACTCTCTGCATCTCAGCTGCAGCCTGCCAGATGTCGAGAGACTCTACATGCTTGACGACAGGAACATACAGCCCTCGATCAGTCTGTGTCGCAATACCCAGATTGACCCCCCCATGTCTTCTTACTACTCCTGCCTCGTCATCGAAGTGCGCATTGCACTCGGGGTGATCAGGCATTATCCTAGACAGGGCCAACATGATGAAAGGCAGATAAGTCAACTTTGGCTGACTTGGGTCACGAGTCGAGTTTAACATCTGACGAAGAGACTCCAGCTCAGTCACATCGACCTCTTCAAAGTAGGAGAAGTGAGGAATCCTGCTCTTGGAAAGAGCCATCTGTTCGGAAATCTTGCGGCGTAGACCTACGACCTTCACATCAGTGACATCGGTACGCTTAGTTGAGTAAGCGACTGGTGCTGCTCCGGCTACAGAACCTCCTGCAGCGATGAACGCATCGAGATCAGCATGTCTCACTCTGCCAGCAGGGCCCGAACCTCTGATTTGCGAGAGTTCCAAGCCCGCCTCACGCGCGCGCCGTCTTACAGCTGGACTAGCAAGAACTCTGCCGGACTTGGCAGCAGGTATGGGGGCCGGTGTGGCAGCCGGCACGGCTGTAGGGGCAACCGGCTCCGGCGCAGGCGCAGGCTCCGG
>PBPC01000076.1 GCA_002724575.1 Gemmatimonadota bacterium
ATCGAAACACCCCCAAACCTTATGACTTCATTCGCTGAAACGGGGAATGGAAACTGACGTTGGTCGGCGCCCCACTTCCAACCTGCAAAACCGAAAAGGGCCAAAGTGAAACCCAAAGTCATGATGATCAGATTCAGGTGGGTAGGCTTCCGCATACGTCTGAGTAGGAGCCCCTCAAATCCAACCCCAAGAAAAAAGGCGAAGACAAGAGCCGCACCAAAAGCAACAATGAACCCAGTTTCAAAGTCGGTTAGAAACGTGTAGGCGATAAAGGCCGATACCATAGCCATATCACCCTGAGCAAAGTTTGGGACCTCGGTAGTCTTGTATGTAATCACCAAAGCAAGCGCCATCAGGGCATATATGCTTCCTGCTGAAAGCCCACTCGCTAAGACTTGTGGCAACACGGGTTAATCGACTCCGGACCCAGGCTGACTCAATTCGGCATCCAGGCTTTTCGAAGGCTTCATTATGTCCAGTGCTCTAATCCAAAGGCCGTATAAGCCCCGAGGTTCGATAAGGATCGTGAATACGATCAGTGTTCCTGTTACTACCCACCCGAAGTTTGGAAGACCAACAGTTGACATAAAGCTTTCGGAGAAATCCTCAAGAGCTGGGCCTAGGATGGGGAACTCCTGAAAAGCATCCATTTCCAGATTCAAGTATCCCATGACAATGCTGCCGAGAACTGAACCGGTGATCGAGCCAAGACCTCCGAATACCACCATCGCCAAAAACATTAGGGAAAGTGTAAACGTAAAAACGCCTGGGCTTATGAACCCTGTCATCAGTGCGAGCAGCCCCCCGGCGACGCCTGTCAGAGCAGCACTTACTGCGAAGCTGAGCGTTTTGTAGTAGGAGACGTCCACACCCATCGTGGCAGCGGCAATCTCACTGTCCCTGATGGCCCGGAACGCCCGTCCAACACGAGTGGCGGAAAAATTTCGCACACCAAGTGCTAACAGAAATGTGATGCCGACGATCACATAGTACTTGCTGATGTCCCCCGATAATTGGAACGGGCCGAGCGTAGTATCGGGCACCACCAGCCCCATGTGTCCTCCAAACAAGGCCGAGTGAGCAATGATTTGTGTCACTGCTAAGCCGAAACCCAGAGTAGCAATTGCAAGGTATGGCCCCGCCAGTCTCAACGCTGGCAACCCCAGTAGGAACCCGAAGAGCGCTGAGACGAACCCTGCCATGACCAAAGCAAGAGGAAACGGCACTGCGAGTTTGGTCATGAGAAGGACCATCGTGTAGGCACCTATGGCCAGAAATCCGGCATGCCCAAGGGAGACCTGTCCTGTATCACCCACAAGCACATTCATTCCAAGCCCAACAATCACAAAAACTGCCATATAGTTGAACGTAAAAATACGGTAGCCTGGTAGTAGGAAAGGTAAGGAGATAAGCACTAGCAGTAGGAGGACGAGCTTGATCCAAGACCCTTTCGTAGCGAACAGCCGGATATCCTGATAATGGTCGCGAGTTGGTTCGGTCACGGCATCAATATGTCAGTTGTTTAAGCAAAATCTGGAAGCCCTTGCTTTTGAAAGAGTCTCCGCTCTTCATTGCCAAGATCCTCAGAAGTCAGAACCTTTTCGGGGTACTTATCATCAAACAGATAACTAACACCGAAAAGCTGGATCGTAGCTTCCATCGTCAAGCCGGCAAGAGCACCTCTGTAAGCGTGCCGGGTTGCATATGAGCCGACCCCACGCTATCCGAATCCTACACAGACGGCCACTGGCAGCTACCAGCAACCTAAAACCAAGGGCTCCATATGCCTCATCCGATACGCTTTGATCAAACTGACGCAGTTGGGGTGATAACACTTGATAATCCGCCGGTAAATGCGTTTTCACTCAGTCAACGTATCGGTGTCAGTGAAGCAATAACGGCAGGGTTACAAGACCCGACCATCCAGGCGTTTGTGATCTGTGGATCGGGTCGCATGTTCAGCGCTGGGGCGGATATCCGCGAATTTGATACGGGTGTTGCTGCTGAGTCGCCTACTCTTTCAGACCTAATCTCACTGATTGAGGATTCACCGAAACCTGTCGTATGTGCAATGCATGGGACTGCCCTCGGGGGCAGTTGCGAACTCTCACTAGCGTGCCATAGCCGAGTTGCTGTAGTGGGTTCAAGAATAGGTCTACCAGAGGTCACGCTCGGTATCGTACCAGGAGCTGGTGGAACACAACGGTTACCTCGCCTGATCGGCGTGCTGCCAGCCCTAGATGCGATTGTTTCCGGAAAGCCCATGACTGCGGAAAAGGCGCATGAACTTGGATTGGTAGACAATCTCGCAGACGACCTTGATGATTTGCTTGAGCTTTCAGTGTCCGTAGCTCATCGTCTCAGTAGTCAGCATGAGCCGCCAATAAAGACGCGAGACCGGGATAGCCATCTCCGTGAGGCCCAAAACGGATCCGAACTATTTGACAACTTCCGCTCCCAGATCTCACGGCGGGCAAGAGGCTTTGAAGCGCCGTTCGCTTGCGTTGATTGTGTTGAGGCAGCAACAACGATGCCGTTTGAGCAGGGATTAGCATTCGAGAGAGAAACATTCCTTCGATGTCGCTCATCCAATCAGTCGTTGGCACAGCGACATGCTTTCTTTGCAGAGCGAGAGGTACGGAAAGTCAGGGGCTTAAGAGCAGAAACATCTCAAATAGAACTTAAGTGTGCAGCAGTCGTTGGCTGTGGAACTATGGGCAGTGGAATTGCGATGTGTTTTGCAAATGCGGGAATACCCGTCATCGTAACTGAGTCGAAGCAGGACATGTTAGATCGTGGCATGGAGATGATCCGGCAAAACTATACCTCCACCGTTTCAAAAGGGCGCATGAGTGGGGACGAAGCCGAAGCACGGCTTGCTTTGATCAAACCGACACTGGAGTTTGAACGGGTATCAGAAGCCGATGTTGTGATTGAAGCGGCCTTTGAGGACATGGAGCTTAAGAAGAAGATCTTCAGAGATCTTGATACCCTCTGTAAAACTGATGCAATCCTCGCAACAAATACGTCTTCGTTAAACGTAAATGCGATCGCAGCAGCAACCCAACGACCTGAACAGGTTGTTGGGACTCATTTTTTCAGCCCTGCCAACATCATGCGCTTGGTTGAGATCGTGCGCGGGGACCATAGCTCACCAGAAGTGCTCTCAACTATTCTCAACCTCACCAAGCGACTAGGTAAGGTGGGCGTGGTTGTTGGGGTATGTGATTCATTTGCTGCGAACCGAATGCTGTATCCATACAGCCGCCAAGCCCAGTTTTTGATTGAAGAAGGGGCATTCCCAGAGCAAGTGGACAAGGTGATTTATGACTTTGGTTTCCCAATGGGCCCGTTCGCCCTCAGTGATCTTGCTGGAATCGACGTTGGCTGGAGAATCCGGCAACATAGAGAACCGAACCGCCCAAAACATCTCCGTTACTCAGACATAGCGGACCAACTCTACAAGATGGGACGCTATGGCCAGAAGACCGGAAAAGGTTGGTACCAATACGAGGAGGGCAGCAGGACCCCAATACCTGATTCTGAAGGCCTCGACCTTATCATCCGCACCTCCAGAGAGTTGGGTATTGATAGAAGAGAGATTTCAGAAGAAGAAATCTTGCAGCGCTGTATGTACCCCCTCATCAACGAGGGCGCACGTATCCTAGAGGAAGGCATCGCTCAGCGTGCTAGCGATCTCGACATAGTTTGGCTCTATGGCTTTGGATTTCCGAGATACAGAGGGGGGCCGATGTTCTATGCCGACTCTATCGGCTTAAAGAATGTCTACGAAGCAATGCAAGGTTTCTATGAAATCCACCGAGATTGGCTAGAGCCCGCACCACTATTAGAGAGGTTGGCACGCGAAGACAGGACCTTTGCTGAGTGGGATAGAGAATGAACTTTAAGGGCCCCCACCCAGACGCGATGATTCTGGATTCTTCAGTCCAGGACTCAACTCTTAAGAAATCCAGTGACTTATGTGATAAGACCGCTCTCATCGAGCGCGAAACAACTGCTCTAGCGAGAGCTAATCTGCCTGATAATCCAACGGCTGAGGCATAAGACAAATGAGAGAGGCTGCTATCGTTTCAACCGCACGAACCCCGATAGGGAAAGCATTTCGTGGAGCGTTCAACCAAACCCACGGTGCGACACTTACCGGTCATGCAATCAAGCATGCGGTGAGCCGCGCAGGTGTAGATGCTGATGAAATTGAAGACGTCATCATTGGGTGTGGGCTACCAGAAGGTGCCACAGGCAAGAACATAGCCCGACTCTCGGCAATTCGGGCCGGACTACCCGTGAGCGCAGCGGGCACTACCGTGAACCGCTTCTGTAGCTCTGGGCTTCAAGCGATTGCGATCGCCGCTAACCGCGTTGTCCTGGATGGTGTGCCAGTCGCAGCCGCTGGAGGCGTCGAATCAATCAGCTTAGTCCAGAATAATCTAAACCAACTGCACTGGAATGAAGACTGGCTAACAGAGCACAAGCCAGATCTATGGATGAGCATGCTCGATACTGCCGAGGTGGTTGCTGAAAGATACGGCGTCAACCGCGAAAACCAGGACGAGTACGCACTTACGAGTCAACAGCGCACAGCAACTGCTCAGGCACAGGGCTATTTTGACGAAGAGATCGTGCCATTAACAACAACCAAGCTAGTCACTGATAAGGAAACCGGTGCAACCCATGAAGAGCAGGTTACCCTCACTAAAGATGAGGGCAGCCGACCGGACACAACGGCAGAAGGCTTAGCGGCCCTTCACCCCGTGATGGGTGAGGATAAAACGGTGACTGCAGGTAACGCCTCCCAGCTATCTGATGGCGCGTCAGCATGTGTTGTTGTAGAAGCACGAGAAGCTGAGCGTCGTGGGCTAGAGCCGCTCGGGATCTTCCGCGGTCTTGCCGTCGCAGGATTAGAACCTGATGAGATGGGGATTGGTCCGGTCTTAGCAGTACCTCGATTATTGGAACGCACTGGTATGAAGATGGATGACATAGACCTCTGGGAATTGAATGAAGCTTTCGCTGTTCAGGTCGTGTACTGCAGAGACCAGCTTGGAATCCCCTCCGAGCGCTTAAACGTTAACGGAGGTTCAATCTCAATCGGCCATCCGTTTGGAATGACGGGTGCTCGGTTGGCAGGACACGCATTGATCGAAGGACGACGCCGAGGAGTACGTCATGTTGTCGTGACGATGTGCGTCGGCGGAGGGATGGGTGTTGCAGGACTCTTTGAGGTCGTATGACAACACAGGAATAGTAATGGATCTCCAGGGACGAGCAGCCGTGATCACAGGAGGTGGACGCGGTATCGGGAGTCATATCGCCCGGATGCTAGCCGAAAACGGCGCGACTGTAGTCGTCAGTGCGAGATCAGTGGACGAAATCGAAAGTGTCTCGAAAAGCTTACGATCCGAGGGATATGAGGCTCATGCAATCCCCTGCGATGTAGCGAACGAAACTAGCGTTGAAACGATGGCTCAAGAGGTCTCAAGAAGGATTGGAAACGTCGACATCCTGGTGAATAACGCGGGTATTGCACACTCCAATCCAGTAAAAGTGCTCCAAATAGAGGAGTGGGAGAGAACACTTGCGATTAATGCCACTGGAACATTCCTCTGCACCAGAGCTTTTCTGGGAAGCATGATCGACCAAGGCTGGGGCCGTGTGATCAATGTCGCATCTATCGCCGGATTACAGGGCGGACAATACATGGCCGCCTATAGTGCTTCCAAACACGCACAGGTCGGGTTTACCAGGGCTTTAGCTGCTGAGGTAGCAAATCAGGGTGTCACTGCTAATGCGATCTGTCCTGGCTACGTCGACACTGCTATGGCTGACTACGCAGTTAACCGCATTGTAGGTAAAACAGATCTCTCATATGAGGAAGCACTACAGAGCATACTCGCGGTTAATCCCCAAAAGCGTCTAATTCGCCCTGAAGAGGTAGCTCATATAGCACTGATGTTGTGTTCAGTTGATGCTGAAGGTATCAACGGGCAAGCAATCGTAATCGATGGTGGCTTAGGGATACACTGATTGGGTGGACATCCATCACATCGAACCTTACCGGTAGGGGTTTCACATTGAATAACGCTCCTGGTTGGTTCCGAAGGGGAAAGATCTAGAGCCAGGCTAGCGTCCAGGGTACCGTATCTGCAGTGGTGGTTCTTGTTGTCTCAGTTCTGCCGCCACCTGTTCCATATCCCTCATGGCACGTAAAAAATTAAACCCAGCAAGTTTGCCAAGTTCCGACTCTGAATAGCCACGACGGAGTAGTTCAGCAAATAGATACGGGAACCGTGTAAGGTCTTCCAAGCCTTCTGCCATAGAGGGTCCACCAGCATCGTAATAATCAGCGCCAATCCCTATATGGTCGATTCCGGCTACACTGCGGATATGATCAATGTGATCTGCAACATCGGATAGTGTTCCACGTGGCCTAGGATTTTCGCGTGTCCAACGGGCCAACTCCTGATTGGCATCATTAAGCGGCAAGATTTCTCGATAGTGCGCTCGTACCGAATCCTGACGAGCAAGCCAATCTGGTCCGGACCGTGGGACAAATCCGGCGTAAAAATTCACCATAACTACGCCGCCGTTGTCAGAGAGCCTTGCAAGGACATCATCGGGAACGTTGCGAGGATAGCTATTGATGGCACGTGCACTCGAATGAGAGAAAATCACCGGAGATCGGGTCACATCCAGCACATCCCCCATTGCTTCCGCTGTCACATGCGAGATATCAACGAACATCCCTAATCGATTCATTTCTCGCACAACGGCCTCACCAAATTGACTGAGGCCCCCATGAGTTGGTGTATCGGTTGCTGAGTCAACCCAGTCGATTGTTCTATTGTGGCTCAATGTCATATAGCGCACACCCAGAGCATAAAACTGACGGAGCACTGCAAGGGAGTTTTGAATGGCATGACCTCCCTCTACCCCAATCAGTGAGGCGATTCTCCCATCCGCAAAGATATTCTCGATGTCCGCAGCAGTACGTGCGAACTCGAGTGCTTCTGGATACTCGTCTACTAGGCGGTGTATCCGGTCAATACCACGCAATGCATGACGAAGGGACGCTCCAGTATCGATTGAATCTGAGTGTGTGTAGGCCGACCAAAACTGGGCTCCCACCATACCTTCACGTAGGCGAGGGAGGTCAGCAGGAAGCAACGACTGTACATGATTCAGATCGGGGACTGAGTCACCCCTGCCCTCTATATCCAACAGTCGAGAAGGGAGGTCATTATGACCCTCAATGAGCGGTACAGAACTAAGGATCGCCCGAGCACGATCCAGCAAATCAGGGCTAGGAGCACGCCACTCATCCTGAGCAAATGCCGATAACGGCAGGCTCCCTATAACGAAGAAAGCAATAAGAGTTTTCTTGACAAAAGAACCGAATCCCCGAACCGATCCAATCAAGACGGCCAGCGGAACCAAAGCTTCTGTCACATCGTCCAGCATAACTACAGGCGGCTCTAGCTCACCGACCGATTAGCCTCGGAATAAACTTTGTTAGTCCCTGAACTGGACCCACTTCACCACCAAAGACATTGCCGTCAGCATCCACGGTGACTCCTTCACCCATCGATCCCACCCCCCCCATACCCGAGGCCCGTTCCGAGACATGTTCCGGAACGAAGTACCACACCTCTCCGGTCCTAGCACTACCTACTCGGAGTCCCTTTCTCCAGCCAGGGTTGTAATTGTCATCTGATTCTGAGTCGATTGCGTAGAGAACATCGTCCTGGTCGATAAAGAGCCCACTGATTCGACTGAACTGATACCATGTATCGAGGTGGTTGCCTTCTTGATCAAAGATTTGGATACGGCGATTACCCCGGTCCGCTACGAACAGTCGTCCCTGTGAGTCCATCGCCAACGAGTGGGGAGCCCTAAACTCGCTAGGGCCGTAGCCCCAGGAGCCCCAGGTCTTAATAAGTGTCCCGTCAGGAGCAAACTTCGAGATACGACCAATGGCATTTGGTCCCGGCTCATCTAGAAACTGAGCACCATGTGATTCTGCTACAAAGATATCCCCGTTCGGTGCAACGAGGACGTCATTAGGGTCAGTGAAGTGTGTGGGCGGGGCACCTGACTCACCGGGAGTACCAAGTACGAGGAGTACTTCACCTTCGGGGCTGAACTTGATGACCGAATGTCCCTTGCCTGCTGCATCGGGGAATCTTTGCAGTTCCCTCCCGTTTGCAGCACGAGCGTCGACAACCCAAACGTTGCCTTCGCGATCTACGTCCATTCCATGAGGCCAGATAATAAGCCCTGCTCCGAAACTCTGAACGACATTACCATCTGGATCCAACTTGACTATAGGATCTACGTCAGAACCAGCACACGAGTTGGCCCCACATCGATCCCCAGCCCAAATATGCCTTCCATCAATATCGATATTGATCGCGCTTACTGATCCCCAGGTTCTACCATCTGGTAGTGTCCCCCAATTCCGCACGGTCTCATAGGGGTTGGGCAGGTAGTTCACTGGCTCAACGTCAGCATGCTCAGGCGGACCTGATGCACCACGCTGTGCCCATACTACTCCCGGAGAAAACGCCGATAAGGCACACACGAGCGTGACCAGGAGGAAGAGGTTGGAACCTGAATCTTCAAGAAGTTGGCGCGTCCTAATCATCGAACACCTCAAATCACGAGATAACACAATCCCAGCACGAAAGCCCTGAGAATGTGAGCCAACCCGAACGGTCGTGCTAGCTCTCTTAGTTCGGGAGTACGAGCGACCTGCCAATGAGTTTGCTTGGGTCAGCATCTGGTCTTGGAACGAACTTATCCATCCATCCGCCATCCCAGCTAGCGATATACAGATTGCCTTCCTCGTCTACATCAAGTTGGTGTGGACGCGACAACCCCCCTGCAAATCCACCCCTCGTTCCTCCATATGCACCTAGGTAATACTGGAGTTCACCTGCACTACTGTACTTGAGTATCCGATTCAATCGAGCTGAGATAACCCAAACCCCATCGTTTTCATCGATGAATACGCCGACTGGATCAGAAATGTCTGGCCATTCTTCAATGAAATCACCGTTCTCGGTAAAAATCTGGATGCGATTGTTAGTGCGATCACCAACGTAGACACGCCGATTACGGTCGACAGCAACTCCGTGAACAAGGTCAAACTGCCCAGGGCCACTTCCAAGTTCCCCCCACTCCAGCATGTACTCCCCATCTGCATTGTACTTTATAATGCGCGAATTCCAGTAGCCGTCACCGAGATAGAAGCTGCCATCCGGGAGGAAAGCCAAAACAGCGGGGTCCCCGTATGTGAAAGGTCCAGGATTCGGGTTTGCCCGTGCCTCTGCCCGGGTTGTCGGATGATCGGGGTCGACGAGCCTCATCACCAACTCACTTCCGTCATTCGTGAATTTGAGAATCTGCATATTGACCCCCCTACCACCACCACGCTCAACAACCCAGACGTGACGTTCTGGATCATAAGGGCTGATATATACCTGGTGTGGCTTGTTTAGGATTGAGTCCCACTGAGTCCACCGCTCCACGATGTTTCCGTTCCGATCAGCCACCACCAGGTAGTTCGTCCCGCCTTCTCTCTCCCGCCCTTCAGCATTCCGGTCACCCCAAACCCCAACGATGATCCGGTCCGGGGTGTCCACGGCTACACCTGATACCTGCCCCCAAGTCCACGGCCCCTCGTGATCTGGGGCTGGTTTCCACCAGTTTTCTACAGCTTCATAGTCTCCAGTCCTATCATCTCCACCCTTAGCAATAGCTTTTTGAGATCCCAAATTTTGTGCGGTTTGGGTTTCACCTGTACAGGAAGAAGTCACAGCTAATGCAGTAATCAGAAGTACTTCGCCAAGACCTTTCAGCTTCACAGTGCCTCCTTAGAAAGTGGAGCCCTGCGACCAACGCTCATTAGTCACGTAGCCCGAAGGTTACCAGCGTGTGTCCGGAAATCACTGACACATACTGCTCACCATTAATCATATATGTGATCGGTGCCATCACGATTTGCCCACCGAGGCTTGCTTTCCACAATAATTCTCCGGTTCGTGCGTCGAGTGCGTGGAAATAACCCTCACGGCCACCTGTGAACAACAGGTCTGAGGCCGTTGTCAGCATACCACTATCGCTGACGTCAAATTGCTCGAATCTCCATTTTGCTTCGCCCGTGTGAGGATCAAGTGCGAGCACGGCACCACGTCCTACTTCATCTGTCCAGTTGTTGATGGGTGATGTTCGACCAATACCGATCGTCGGAGCACCCGGCACTGGCGTCAACACGGTGAAGCCGCCCCCTAGGAACATTCGGCCTGGCTGATATTCCGCCTCTTCTTTCTCATAAATCGTCGCGTAATCTTCCCAAGCGGACACATAGAATAGTCCTGTTCTTGGGCTATACGAGGGAGGGTACCAGTTCGTACCACCCTGGTTACCGGGCCAAGTTGGTGACCCTGGTGGCTGAGGTGTTGGTATGGGTCTTCCGTTTTCATCAAGACCACTCGACCAGTTTACCTTCACAAATGGCGTGCCTGAAAGAAACTCTCCAGTCACACGATCAAGCACATAGAAGTACCCATTCCGGTTTGCCCAAAGCATCAGCTTAGATGGAACCCCATTCCAGTCCATATCAGCTAGTATGGGGACCTGAACTGAATCGTAGTCATAGCCGTCATTCGGCGTGAATTGGAAGTACCACTGCAATTCGCCCGTATCTGCATCGAGAGCAACTACAGCATCGGAGTACAAATTGTCTCCAGGACGCTGGTCAGCATTCCAGTCAGGCCCAGGATTGCCGACACCCCAATAGGTCAGATTGAGCTCTGGATCATATGAGCCAGTGATCCATACGGGTGCACCGCCGTGCTCCCAATCATCACCACTCCACGTATCATGTCCGGGCTCACCCGGTCCAGGGATTGTGTAGAAACGCCAAGCTTCTTCACCGGTATCCGCATCGTACGCGATAACAAAACCACGAATACCGAACTCACCACCCCCAACACCGACCATGACTTTGTCCTTCACTACAAGCGGCGCCATTGTGATCGAATAGCCGAGGTTCTCATCCCCTACCTCGACATTCCAGAGTGGCTGTCCATTCGTTGCATCAAGCGCGATGAGGTGGGCATCCAATGTGCCCATGAACACCTTGTCATCAAGCACGGCCACCCCACGGTTGTTCGCGCCACAGCAGACCCTTGCATCCTCGGATGGTGTGTGCCGATAAAGCCAAAAGACCCTCCCGGTAACTGCATCCACCGCCATGACATCATTAGGTCGCTCGGTGACATACATAATCCCGTCAACAACGATCGGGTTAGACTGCCAGGCACCAAACACCTGATTTTGGAGCATCCATTTTAGCTCGAGGTTATCCACGTTCGAGGGAGTAATCTGGCGAAGTCCACTGTAGCGCTGGCTCGAATATGTGCCGTTATATGTAAGCCAGTTCTCTGGTTCGTTTGCAGCACTCAGGATTCTGTCGTATGAAACCTGACCAACTAGTTGAGAGGGCAACCATAGCCCAGCCAAAACCAAGAGTATCAGCAGTGCTGACTGAAGCATCTTCATTCCAAACCTCCCAACGTAAGGAGATAGCCGATAAGGTCAGCAATCTCATCGCTTGAGAGTGTGGCCGGCTCCATTGTAGGTGTTTCGCTCACCTCATATTCGACCAAATCAGCCTTGATCAGTGAACGCAATCGTTCTTCTGCGTCAATCATTTGAACCGTATAGGTGTCCTCATTGAGCCGTCTCCCCCGGATCGTCTCACCATCTCGAGTCACTGCTCGCACCGGTCGATTGATCGGAAGCAAGGCACTACTGGGTTCGAGCAGGGTCCGTTGCAGGGCAGCCGGAGTTCGGATCACGCCTATGTTACTAAGATCAGGTGCTAAGTAGGGCCCCTCACCATTCACCCGGTGACACGTTGAGCATTCGCCCTCACCTTCAAAAAGCATCTGACCGCTCACAGCATCACCGACTCTCACAGCAACCCCACTTGGATCGAAGCCAGCACGAATGTAGGCGACGATTCCATCAAGCTCATCCTGTCGCAAATCAATCCCAGGCATCCGACCATTGGCAATGCCGGTGGTTATGACCTCGCGAAGATCATTGTCTGACAAAGGTCGACGGAACTGCCCCAATCGAAGGTCTACGCCATCCACGCCGCTGCCATTACGTCGATGGCACAACGCGCACTCAGCGATATAAACTCTCAAGCCTGCTTCAATATCCTCGCTCGTGTACTGATGGTCTGCATAGGAACTCTGGGCCAAGCCAGGTTCAGTAGTTGAGAGAAGCAGAGCGAATGAGCTAAGCCAAAAGACCGATAACGATATGAATGAGGGCATCCGGTGTCTGATCTTCGAAATCATCACGCTCATCTAGCAACCCAGGGTGGTTTGATTAACAGATCAGGGTCTGCGTCAGCCTTAGGTACAAACTTCTGGGTACGACCGTACTGGTTGTCTCCTCCGAAAAGGTTGCCGTCCGAATCGACAGAAAACGTATGCACCTCGATGTATCCATCGGGTAATTCACGCGGGACGACCCAAGTGTAGAGCCGATTACCATCAAAATCCATCTTAATGAAGTTCACGAGGCGACCGGGACCGAATGCTGTGAACCAAATCGCATCATCATTGACAATGATATCCAAAGTCAGACCAAATCCTCCCCAAACATCAACAAATTCCACTTCTGCTGGATTATCCGTTGTTCGGAACACGTTCACCCGACCGCCCGACCGATCTAGAGCGAAAATCAGGCCTTCAGGCCCAATACCCAGGGCGTGGATACCATTGAACTGACCCGGATCTTCACCAAAGCCACCAAACTCTGAGATATAATTCCCATCCGCGTCTAAGATGATCACACGATGGTTATCAAGGCCATCAGCAACGAGAATCCTTCCATCCGGAAGGAATGCCACATCTTGAGGGCGCCCGAAATGCGTTTCGTCATCTCCTGGAACGTTCTTCTCACCCAATGTCTTGAGTAGTTCACTTCCATCATTGGAGAACACATAAATCTGATGGAAAGTTTCGTTAACGAGCCATACCCGGCGTTCTGGATCATAGGGGTTAATGCGGAGCCTGTGGGGTCCCGGCCCATCTGATCCTTCACAAAGATGATCCCACTGGTCCCACATCTCTCTTACATTGCCATCACCATCAAGCGTGTAAAGACAGTGCTCCCAGACCCGCAAATCAGTAGCAAACAGAACATTGATACCGATAGATCCAGCAAACCCGGAAAACTCGGCAGGAATTGGGTCAGGGAGGCGGGTTTCACCTCGCTGGGCAACGAAAATGCGGTTTGGCGACTCTGCGAAAACGCCTGAGCTGCCACCGAATGCAAAACCCTCTTCTGCAAATGGCTTGTGCCAGCCACTAATGATGTTGTAGGGGCTGGGTCCAACGGGCCCCTCGATCGGTCCTGTCGATTGAGCGCCTAGAGTTGATACTTGTCCAACAAGTATCAGTAACGCTGATGCAGCTACGGTTCTGGATATCTGAATCATCAAAATTTCCTACAAGAAGAGAGTTGGGCGAATACAGGGTCAGAACTAGTCAAACAGACGCTACTTCGGAGTAGCTACCGTGGCAAATCGCCTATAGCGGCCCCAAAGCGTTCTAAGCTCTAATGAGTCCAGGAGGCATCACCCCCTCCCCGCAATTCAGAAGCCAACATAGTTTGCTTGAACACCATAACACGGCGGCTAGAACCGCTCTTGTACTGCTTGCATCCAGGAAGCATCCACATGACACGCCCTGCCCAGTTGGCTCGACTAACTAGAACTCTCCCCGTTATCGCTATTGCAGCCACCCTGGCAGCAATTACTGCAACGCCTACCGCCGCTCAATTCCCGCCTGCCACGGATGATCAGCGCGCCGCAGGTGCAATGGTGACCGAAGTTCGCTTTGGATCAGACGAACTCGTCATACCCCGAGGTGAGACGGTTACACTAGCAACCGGCCTTTATGACGTGAATGGCACTATGGTCGAAGGCGCTGTTGCAATCATTATGACCAGCGGCAATGTAAGCCCTCGCTTTGCTACGATTACAGGGCAACAGGTGGAGTTGACTGGCCAGCAGCCGGGTGAAGGTGCGCTCTCCGCCATCGTAATGGTACCGCTCGATCAGGGTAGTGTGCGCGGCACCGCCGGAGCGAGCCAGCTTAGTCAGATCCCCGTGCGTGTGCTCGACTACCCTGCGGCATCAATCACTATTTCTGAGCCCTCACACACTGTCTACACGGGTACGTCAATCCAGATGGTGGGTCAGGTGATGACAGAAAATGACACGGAACACTCGACGGCCACAATTGCTTGGCGTTCCTCAGCTACCTCAGTCGCAATGATTTCAAGCGGTGGCATACTCACAGGTATTTCTGAGGGTAGTGCAAGACTTACGGCTCAGACTGAGGGTGGCATTTCGGCCGAATATACAGTCAATGTAGCCACAAACCCGGTCACATCGATTTCGATGTCTCCTGCCTCTACACAGACCCGCCGGGGTGACGTCGTCGAGTTCGATATCGTTGCCCGGGACTCCGGGGGAAATCTGGTTACGGATATCGCGCTTGACTTAGCAGTTTCGGGACTCGAAGGCACGGGTGGATTCGTCTATGATGACGGCACTTTTGTTGCTGAAGAGCCGGGCGCATACCGTGTCATCGCAAGCACTGGTTCCGCTTCCGCAGCTTCAATCGTCGAGGTAGCCGAAAGACCCGGACCAATTGAGGTCGAGTTCCTTGATCACGGGGTACGCGCCGAAGTCGCGACGTCAGACCTTTGGGTCTTTGAGGGCGCTGACGGGGAAGACTACGCATACACTGGTACGCATTCTCGGGGCGGCGGTGAGCGCATGTTTGTCTGGCATGTCACAGATCCGACAAATATTAGTCTGCTCGATTCCGTCGTTGTCGATGCACGCGTGGTCAACGACGTAAAAGTCAACGAAGATGCAAGCTGGGCCATCATCACACGGGAAGGTGCGAGCACCCGGAGAAACGGTATCGTGGTTCTCGATCTAGCTGATCCTGCTCATCCCACGATTATGGCTGAACTGACCGACCAACTTACGGCTGGGATCCACAATGTTTGGATTATGGGAGATGTTGTTTATGCAGTAAACAATGGCACCAGTGCTATGAACATCATTGATATGAGTGATCCGTCGAATCCAACCCATGCAGGCCGCTACGAGATCAGACCTGGTGACCAAAACAAATCCCTGCACGACGTCTGGGCTGAGGACGGTTACGCATACCTGTCGTACTGGGATGATGGGTTAGTCATTGTCGATGTTGGTGCAGGCACACACGGCGGAACTCCCACAGAGCCGGTCTTCGTTTCCACCATCAAGTATCCGGAAGGAAACACTCATGTTGCCTGGCGCACGAGGGACTATGTCTTCCTCGGTGATGAGATAGGAACTTCGGACGGCATGCGCGGCTTTATTCACATCATCGACGTAAGCGATATCGACAACCCGAGACAAGTAGCTAAGTACGACCTACCTGAAGCAGGTGCACACAACATATGGGTCGAGGATGACGTCCTGTATATCGCTTACTACCAGGGTGGGCTGCGCATTGTCGATGTGAGTGGCACTCTGCGAGGGGATCTGTATCGCCAGGGCCGGGAAATTGGCTTCTTCCGCACGGAAGCAGCAGAAGGTGAAGGGTTGCAAGCCAATAGCGCGAACGCTTGGGGGCCGCAGCCATTCAAGGGCAACCTGTTCGTCAGTGATATGACGAGTGGGTTATGGGTGGTGAAGCACGCTCGACCGAGGCCGGTCACGTTCTGATGAGAAATTGGGCACTAATCTGTACGGCACTCCTGATTGCGAGTCCAGCGAGAGCTCAGTCACACCCCACGTATTGGGCATATATCGCGAATGAATCATCTGACATCGTCTCGCTTGTGCGCTTCGATGGCCGAGAAGTCGTAGAAGAGAAGGCGATTCCCGTAGGGTTCCATCCCGCAGATCTCGACGGCGCTCACGGTATCACCGTATCGCCTAACGGTACACATTGGTACGTATCGATCGCCCATGGTCAACCGTACGGACAGATCTGGCAGATGGAGACTGGAACCGACCAGTTTGTGGACTCGGCACTTGTTGGTCTCTTCCCTGCGACGATGTCGCTGACTCCCGATGGGGCGTCTTTGTTCGTCGTGAATTTCAACCTACATGGAGATCACGTGCCGAGCTCGGTATCGGCCGTGTTTGCACCCGTGATGGAAGAGATCACGCAGATCGAAACATGCATCATGCCTCACGGTAGCCGAGTGAGTAGTGACGGTCAGCGGCACTACTCGACATGCATGATGTCCGACCAACTCGTCGAGTCGAGTGTGATGAACATGGGTGTCGAGCGGAGAATGATCCTAACCGAAGGTAACGAGGGTCTAATACCTACCGACCATTCATCAGCCAGCATGGACATGACATCGGGTGAGATCTGCAAACCTACCTGGGTCCTTCTCTCTCCGGATGACACTCGCATCTACGTGCCTTGTAACGGCCGAGGAGATGTGCTTGAGATTGATGCCGGATCGATGAAAGTGATACGTCATTTCCCGACCGGAGCCGGGCCGTACAATGCGGACATCACTCCAGACGGCCGAGTGCTGGTAGTTACCCTGAAAGGAAATCAGGCTGTAGCGATTTTCGATCTAGAGACCGGTCAGGAAACCCGAATCAAAACGACACAACCTATTACACATGGGGTATCGATTACGCCGGACGGACGGTTCGCATTCATCTCAAACGAATCAATCGGGGCAACACGTGGAACCGTCGACGTAATCGATATAGCTGCTCGGCAGATCATCGCCTCGGCCGAGTTACACTATCAACCCGGTGGGTTGGCAGTATGGAAGATGGAAGGCGGGGGTTAGGGCACGGAGCAATCACGGCTGAAGCCGGCAAGAAATGTTAGATGTATCCTCGCTAAACAGCCTATAAACTCAGTTCCGTAAAGAGTTCTTTGAGTCGATTAGCGACCAGCAACTCTTCACCAGGACGGAGTTGGCTACTCAGCTCTCTATCTTCCGCCAGGTGAGCGTGCCCGTCGTTTGTCCTTCTGCATTCTTCAGCGACAGCTTGAGTAAACCTTCATCCGTAAACTCGAAGTACCGGATATTGTCTACCCCAGGCCAGCTCCCCCGAGTCGGGGAACCTTCGACATGGTGGATCACGATTCCGTTTGGTAAGTCAAAACTCACTTTCCCCCAGTACGCGAACCCGCCTTGCACAAGCTCGCTCGATTCCCGAGCACGTGCTGGCAGGTCCTTGGGCATGCCAATGGCTGACATATTATCGTGCTCGTCGTAGAGGATTCTTCCGATATAATTCATATCAACAACTTCGCCGTTCGGACGAAAAGACTCGTAAATCACCAGCTCATAGTGCCCTACAAATTGCGCTTTAACGGCCTCTAAATCGCCTGTGGATGCATCCTGTGTCCTCATATAAGCGGGTGCTGCGATGGCAAGAACCATCCCCATTGGCAATAACAAGTTTCTAGCTTTCATCAAAACTCCTCCACTGAAATCTCCTGCAACGTCCCCATCTGGCCCGGTATTAGTCAAGACACTTTGCTCAAGAGTGGGATTTCACATCCTCGAACCCACCTTGATAGCTAATCACCTGGAGTTGCTGAGCGTGAACTTCTGAGGTCGAAACCCCGCCTGAACACTGTCCCCACGCGCTGGATCTACGATCCATGGCCCCGCCGCTTCAGCCACAAACAGGTTGCCATCCAAATCAACCGCAAGATTGTGCGGCCTTCCCAATAGCCCCGGACCTGTCCCTGGGCCACCAAACTCGTCGACCTTCTCCAAATCAGACCTTCTTAGCACAACGATCACATGTGAACCACCGTCAGCGACATACAGATACGTTTGAGGATCATCGGATGAGAAGCCTACTGAGAATGCTGCTTCACGGCCGCACTCCGGTACCTCAGGATGATCCTCCGGTGCGCACCGCTGGCGAAGAATCTTCTCGCTGACGAACGTGCCATCTTGCCGAAATACCTGGATGCGGTTGTTAGCTCGGTCTGCTACATAGATCAAGCCATCTCTGGAGCCAGTGATACCGTGCGGAGTTCGGAACTGACGTGACGGTTCCCCCGCAGTCGGGTCCGGCCGGTACGCGTCGTCAGGTCGTTCTCCGTATGCTCCCCAGTGACGAAGGTACTCCCCAGTCTCACCGTCGAAGACAATTACACGACGGTTCGCGTATCCATCTGCTACAAAGACCTCGTTGTCATCTGGATCGACCCATATTTCAGCTGGTCGCCCCATAAGCTTGGTATCATTACTTCCACCGGTCTCATCAAACCGACCAATCGTCATAAGGTGCTGTCCGTCTCTCGAAAACTTCAGCGTAAGGTTGCTCTCGCGAGCATTAGTCCACACGAAGTCGTTGTGGTCAATAAATAGCCCATGGACAACACTCCAATTCCCCTCTGGTCCACGCGCACTCCAACTCTGAACCAGGGTCCCATTCCTGTCCCACTCAGCAATCTCGCTACGGCTGGACGTCCAAATGTGGCCCCGCGAGTCAGTTGCGATTCCGATGACTTGTCCCCACTCAAAATCTGGGGGGAGCATCGGCCAACTTACATCAGGCTCGAAAGAAGGCAGAGTGACTTCTGTTTTATTGGTATCAGGAGCCGCACAGCCCCCTATCATGAGAAGTAAAGCCGTTGTCATAACTGTGACGTACTTCATGGGAGCGGCCATCTACTTCTCCTCTCTAAACAGGATGTTGATTCAGAAGGCAACACTATCGTACAAGCCATTTTTAAGCGATCCATCGTGACTTTAGTTTGGTGTAGCAGCAAGAGGGGAGGACTGTCGCTTGCACAAGACCGCTCCTTACCGTCACTTGGGACAAGGGTGCCCACTGCCTTGGGAGGACGTTGATGAACGCAACGCGGATGACTCGTTTCTTCTTGTTGTTCTTGGGAGCGTCGCTCCTCGGGACACCTCTCTCGGCTCAGAGGGTCCCACGCCTCGACTCCTACGACGGGGTGGTTGTCCGGATCCTGCAGAGCAACAACGCCGGTAACGTCCAACACATTATTGACCCGTTGAAGAACGAGGTCGTAGGCGTCATCGAGGGCTGCCCCAGGCCGCACAATCTCTTCGCACACCCGGAGGGGCTCTACTACTACTGCACGAGCGAGGTGGAGAATACGCTTGACGTCTATGACACCCGCTCTTTGCAACTCGTTGAGCAGCTCCCGCTCACAGCTCGGCCGAACAAGGCGGCGATCAACAAAAAGCATCGGAAGATCTACGTCGGGATCGCCGCCGCGCCCTTCGTCGATGTGTTCAGCCTGGACACACACGAGAAGCTAGGAAGCGTTCCTGTCACAACGGGAATCCACAACGTGTACGTGACCCCCGATGGCAACTGGGTCCTCGCCGGACTGAATGCACGTAGCGAGAACTCGATCGAGGTCATCGACCCAAACATCGACGAGGTCGTTCGGACGATCTCGCTCGTTGACGACCAAGGCGTTCATCATACCGTGCGGCCGATGGCGTTGCTGAAGGCGGATGACGGCTCGACCGACAAGTTGTTCGCGCATGGCTCCGGCGTGAACGGCATCTGGGTGGTCGACTGGGAGACGGGTGAGAAAGAGCGAATGCTCTTCCCGCCACCGCTCCCGGCGTGGCAGCGCAACGCAGACGGAAACCAGGGAGCGCCAATGCACGGCCTCGAGGTGCTCCCCGACCGCTCTGCCGTATGGGCCTCAAGCCGGCTAGACAGCCGCATCTACGGCTGGTCGCTCCCGAACTACGAATTCCTTGGCGGGATAGAGGTCGGGCCTACGGCGAACTGGATGACATCGACGCCTGATAGCAAGTACATGTACGTCGCGGTGTCCGGGTCCGACTACACGATCGCGATTGACCTCCAGACCCATGAGATCGTCGCCAAGATGCAAACCGGCGCACGGCCCGCCCGGATCGACGTCGCGATCCTCCCGCTCGACCGAGTGAACGAAACTGGGGGCAGTAGCCGATGAGTAGAGACAACAACTGGATCGATCGCACAATACGCCTCGCCGTACTCGTGCTTGTAGCGGGGCTAGGCGTCTTCGCTACCGTTGGTCTGACACGCGCGCCCGACGACGTGCCCGTGCCGGGAGTGATGGATGAACTCTCGGCCACAGGCGCCGCGGACTTCGACTATTACCGCCAAAACATCGAGCCGATGTTCGTGAGACCTCGTGGTTATCCGAACGCGGGTGGGAGCCCCGCGTGCGTCATGTGCCACAGCTGGCAGACGGGCCTACGATTCGCGCTCGCGGATATGACAGAGACGGCTGACGGCTGGACGTGGACCGCTGGCCAATCCCAGGCCAACTATGACGTCGTGACCAAACTCGTGAACGCTTCGAACCCCGCGAGCAGCAAACTCCTAACAAAACCTCTGGCGCAGCAGTCCGGTGGTGAGGGCCACTCGGGCGGTAGCTACTGGGATTCGACGAGCGACCCCGAGTATCAGATCGTGCTCCAGTGGATCGATATGCTCCCGACCGAGTATTTCACACCTCCCCCGGAGCCTGAGCTCGACTTCGAGTTCTACCGCACGTGCGTCCAGGACATGATCCAGAACCCGAAGTACGGGCAGCTCTCCTGCACAGTCTGCCACGCCGGCGGCTCGATCGGCTTCGCACCACGTCCCGCGAATGGCACCTCCTGGACGGAGCAGGAGGCGCGTCGGGGCTTTGAGGTCGTGAAGCGCCTGATCGTGCCCGGGAATCCGATTCAGAGCCGGTGGATGCTCAAGCCACTCCACTTGGACGGAGGCGGTTCGTACACGCACAACGGGCCCCGCAGATGGTTATCAAAGGACGATCCCGAGTGGCAGATGCTCGCAGCATGGGTGAGGGGAGAGCGCACAGGTAACGACTGCTCGATGTAGGGCTTCGGCCAGTTAGAGGGGAGATCGCAACTGCCCTGAAGCGTAGACAGTCCCTTAGCCGCAACCAAACGTCCGGGATTGGACTCGTAGCCAGCGAATAGCCTATTCACGTCCTGGCGTTCCGAAAGCTCAATCTCGTAGTTGCCAGTAGCGGGGCCGGTATCATCGGCTAAGGTCGAGACCCGTATCACGATGAGAGCCGGCGAATCGACGTCCGGCACAGTGAACTCCAGGGAGTCCTCGAGTGCAGAGCCCGCACCGACCAGGGGGAGCATATCAAAGTAGTCGTCGTAGAAGTATATGTTCAGATCCGCCGCCAACTGACGCGATCGAACGACGACACGCGCCTGTGCTCCTGGAACAGCCGAGTACCGGTAGTCATCAAAAGCCCGACCGTTCTGAGTCCGATCACCCGGACCCAGGGCACCTAAAAGGGTCTGGCCCGGCACGATGGGCTCCTGCGCCATGCCCACAGCAGGTGTCATGAGCATGAGGATGGCTAAGGCCCGTGCCATTCAACCTCCAGCGAAGGTTGTGAGATAAGGAATCACCCGGCTGTAATACTTCAACGAGGATGTGCGCTGCATGGTCATGACAAGACTTCCTCCAAAAGCTGAGCTGCAGCCCCCGCCCCCTCAGTAAGCGCACGGGTCGCCGACATGTATCCGCTCAGTTCTGAGTGACCGAACTGAACACGACCAAAGCCCCGTTTCACTATATCCTTGGGCGCTTCACTCCCTTCCACCCCGAAGTGAAATCCCGGTTGTGGTGAGATGTAGGCGTGACCCCAGCGGTTCAGCACGATTCCAGCAATGTCGGACTCCGCATCGAATCCCGAAGAAGCAAACATGCGCGTCATCTGCTCGATGATTTCAGCTTCATACTCTCCATATGACTTGCTCAGCAACTCGGCTCGGCCTAAGGCCCCCTGTTCCTCGATAGAATACCCGGGATAGTTGAATGGGACGTAGAAGGTCATGACAATGGGCTTGTCTGGATCGAACGGCTGCGTGGAATCTCCTGTGATCATCGGTCTGCGAATCGAGAAAAAGTCCCCGAAGCCGTCGAACCAGCGACCGGACGAAATTCCAAGTCGATCCAAGAAACGCCAATTCCGGAGCGCAACGTTCACGACAAGGACTGGAGCGTGATAAAAGTGCTCATACGCCTCCGTGATCGCCGCGGGCATATCGCTCACGATGTTCCGAGCGACCCATCCACCGATCGACATGACAACTGCCTTTGCTCGGATGCGGCTGATCTTGCCATCCTTGTAGTAGGTCACATTAACGTGCTCAGCGCTCTCCGCAGGGCCTTCATGGCTGACATCAATCGCTGTGGCGTTCAGACGGATTCTGAGCGATTGCCCTGACCGGTCCAGAGCCGAAAAATCGATAGGATTCGTCAGGATATTCTCGAATGTCGGTCTACCTTCGATGCTCTCCGGAAGAAGGTATTTCACGATATGGCGCATAATCCCGGCGTTGCCCCCCGGAAAACTATAGACCCCCACATCATGGTCGTCCTGACTACTATCATATCGGTATGGGGCCTGGGTCCCCGGGAGCTCCAGATCTTTTGCTGAATACGCCGAGTAGACGTCCGCTCCCACACCCCCCATAGAAATAGCAATCACAGGATCAAAATACTCCGTGACTCTGGGGCTGTATCCCATCACGTCTTCAAGAAGCTCCTTATAGGACATGCTGTCGAGCCAGCGGTCGAGATCCGCTCCCTCGTAGAACTGCTCCTCGTCTCGGAAGACCCGGTTCAGCTCCTCCTTGAAGTCATCAGGCCAAGGTATCCTAGCTAGGTTGTCTTGTCTGGGATTGATTATCCAACGGGCCTCAGCACCTTCTCCTACGAAGTAGCCTGTGTCGTACCTTTCCTCCTCCCAGTACATCCCGTAGTAGTTTTCGAGAGGCGCCCTCACCGCTGTTCGCGCCCGGTCCTGATCTACGAACTCATATTCGAAGGGTAGGCCGGTGTCCCTATAAATGTCTGCGATCAGGCCGGTGCTCCCCACTGGAGGGGGACCAAAGTCATTCGAGCCCTGTGGTCCATAGAGTCGGTAGCCGTCTACATCGAACTCGTTCTGCTTAGCTTCGCCACCGAAGACAGCATGATTGTCCAACATCAGGCACCGGCCGCTGCCCTCATTCTGCTTGTGAAACTGATACGCGGCTCCCATCCCAGAAAAGCCACCACCGATGATGATCAGGTCGTATTCTTCACCCGTGTCCTCGATGCTCTCTGTGAGATCCGGTGGGATACCATCACGGATCAAGTGAGCAGCATCTCGAACTGACGCCACGTTGCCGTTGGACGTCGCATAGTCGCCCACCCCACCATAACCGTCCCACGGGTCCATCATCCCAGGAGCGGTACGAGGCCTGGTGCACGAACCAAGCAGGGCCGCCCCGAAACCAACCAGCGTACCACCTACGAAGTCTCGTCTCGTAATATCTGGAAGGGGCATCAGTTTCGGCCCGAGTCAAAGTCCGTATAAACTATTCGCTACTTAATGTGCTCAAATGATTTCCCACATCTATAGTGGGCCTGGGTAGATTTGAACTACCGACCTCACGCTTATCAGGCGTGCGCTCTAACCAACTGAGCTACAGGCCCCAAGGAGCC
>PBPC01000077.1 GCA_002724575.1 Gemmatimonadota bacterium
AGGGCTACCCTCTGCTGTAGGGCTGCACTCCGGACCCTCAAAATCAGCTGACATTGGCCAGGTACTCGTGAAGGGAGTTCATGGACCCGGCAGAGTAGTCACAGTGATCGTAAAATCCGAATAACTGACGGTTGCTAATCCGCAAATCCCCGTGTCCCGGCTAGCCTGACTTATCCGAACCCCCTAACCTCGTTACCCCATGAGCGCTAATACCAATACCCATAACCTCCAACGCGTCCTCCGTATCAGGGACGGTATGGCGGTCACGATTGGGATGATCATTGGCGCCGGCATCTTGCGTACGCCAGGGCTTATCGCTGGTTATCTCGGCGACCCATGGCTAATCCTAGGACTCTGGTTCTTCGGTGGCGTAGTCGTTGCGCTTTCCACCCTAGTACTAGCCGAGATGTCTGCAGCCCTCCCCGAGGCTGGTGGGAAATACGTGTATGCTCGCCACGCCTGGGGTGACACGATGGGCTTTGTCACCGGCTGGTCAGAACTTCTAGTCAGCCGTGGCTTCAGTGGAGCAGCCAAGGCAGTCGCGATCGCTGAGTATGTCCGAATATTGATGGGTAATCGCGGCAACATTCAGATCATAGCGTTAGCTGTGTGTGTCGGGTTCTTCTTTCTGCACACCCGTGGACTAAAGGCCAGCTCACAGTTCCAGAACATTACTACAGTGATCAAGGTTTTCATCGTAGTCGCGATCGCTGCTGCGGGTATCGCTGCAGGTGATTTCATAGGGTTTCAGCCTGCCCTGACGGAAGCGTCAGGACCTACGGCAGGTCTCTTGGGCTTTGCGCTCGCGTATCAATCCATTTCGTTCGCCTACTACGGCTGGGAAGACGCCGCGAAGATGGCGGAAGAAGTTAAGGATCCTGGGACAGCACTACCGAAAATTTTGGTTGGTGGTGCATTGGCTGTCATGGTCCTGTATCTACTGATGAATGTCGCTTTCCTCGCGGTACTCACACCTGCTGAAATGGCCGCGGACCCTGAGTTAATCGCTGCACTTACGATTTCCACAGTGTTTGGAGACGCGGCCGGCACAGCGGTAACAGCAGCTGCACTAATCATCCTCGTTAGTAGCCTGAACGTTAATTTCCTGGGATTACCAAGAGTGGCCTACGGGCTCGCACAGCACGGACTCTCTCCTCAAATATTCACCGAGGTTGATGATAGGGGTACCCCGAGAAAGGCACTCTACTTCATCTCAGCTTGGATTGGCTTTCTCGCACTTTCCGGAGCGTTTGAATTCCTGATCCGCTTTATGATGACAGTGGCAATCGCTGTCGACACGATGGTCTTGCTTGGCTACTTCAAACTCAGAGCCCAACGTCCGGATCTAGCGCGTCCGTTCGTAATGCCAGGTCATCCATGGCTTCCTGCCATCACAATCGCTCTTTACATCGCAATTCTCGCAATCCTGATTGGTACACAACCAGGGCTGGCACTGGGGGCAGGCGCTATGCTTACAGCAATCCTGATCGGTGGCATAGCCACAACTCGCTCTCGCGTGAGCAAGAGTAGTGACTGAGATACTTCATACGCTTGTCGCCGCAGGCATAACCCATGTAGTGGGTCTGCCGGACAATACATCAGCCCCACTTTTCGATGCACTATCCGACCACCTTTGGATCCGGCTTATCACCGTTACGCGAGAAGGGGAAGCATTCGCAATTGCTGCAGGTCTATGGCTCGGAGGGGCTTCCCCTCTTGTTGTGATCCAGAACACGGGACTCCTCGAGTCTGGTGACAGTTTGCGTGGAACAGCAGCTCGTATGGGGGCACCTATCCCTATCCTCGTTACAGGCCGGGGGTATTCAAAGATGAAAGAAGCGGGGCTTACACCTTCTGCCCTGACGGAACGTGATCTACATACTCGACGGGATATCGATTCTGTAGCTCTGCTTACGGAGCCAACACTCAAGGCATGGGGTGTACCTTTTGAGCGGTGTGAAGGCGAAGATGACCCTTCAGCTGTATTGGCGCGGACTATTGAATCTGCTCGTTCTACCGAACGCCCTACCGCCGTTGTTATGGCTCGCGGACTCACTTGATGCTCACGCGCGGACAAGTCCTTGATCCACTTGTTCGGCATCGAACTGATGAGATTGTCGTGACAACCATGGGTGCTACTCGACCCTGGGGCCGTATCTCGGATAGCGATCTAGATTTCGCGTCGGCTGATAGTGCAATGGGCCATGCCGCTGATCTTGCGCTTGGTATTGCACTCGCTCGTCCCGAGCGGACTGTGGCATGCCTTAACGGCGACGGAAGCATGCTCATGACGCTTGGAACCCTCGCCACGGTAGTCGGATCTGGAGCTACAAACTACCTGCTTTTCGTCATGGATAATGGCATCTTTGAGATCACCGGCCATCAATCTGTAGCCGGCTCTGGACAAATTGACTATGCAGCAATGGCCCAGGCTGCCGGCTTTCAGACAGTCTTCTTTTTTGAAGACGCCAGAAGCTATGCAGAGTCGGTCGAAGACATCCTGACCCAACCAGGCCCAACATTCGTACACCTCTTGGTAGAACCCGGATCAGAGGGTCCTATATCTCGAAACGATCGAGAGAAGGGCCGCTACCTGAGAACCTCACTTGCTGATTGGTCACGAACATTCAAGGCAGCCCTCGAAACGAAAGACCAAGATCAGACTTAACGTACCGTAGGTGCTCGCACTCCAATCCTAGTAGAAGCATTAAGACGCCCCCGTCCTGTAGCGGGACACATTAGATATGAAGGAGCACATCATGAATAAGGGTACACTTGGAATTCTGGCTCTAGCCATGCTGCTAGGGGGGGAGGCTTTAGAACTAAACGCTCAGCAGAACCGAGGTATGCGCGGAACGCCAAACTTGCGGCATCGCAACGCTCAAGAGTTTCGTGGCCCTGGGATCTTTGGCAAACCAGGATTCAATCGCGCACCACCAAGTGGGCCAGAGCAGATCATGCGGATGAAAGATCGCCTTCAGCTAACTGATGAACAGATCAACCAACTTGACGACATTCGACGAGAGAACGTCCAGCGTCGTACTACTGCAATGGCCGAAATGGCTGAATTAAAATCACAGGCAACAGCTGGCCAGATCAGCCGGAGTGATGTGATGTCTCAGCTTAACGCTAGACGGGAGGAAGATCGGGCAATGGCTAAACCAGCTGAACTGGTTATGTCGATCCTAACTGATCAGCAGCGTAACATCCTTAGAGAAGCCAAGATGAGATCGCTAAAGGCACGGTCAGGGAAAGCAAGAGGGCTGAGTGGACGGGGTGCTCCAGCAGGATTCCGTGGCCCGAAGGGTGGACGAGGAGGTCCCAGCATGTGGGGTGGACGAGGAGGTCCCAGAGGACCTCGTGGGCCCGGAACCGACCAGAGAGGACCACGGCGTAGAGGCTTCGGGGAGATTGGATGAGGCTAGGCGCTCACAGAGCTCCCCAAGACACCTGAGCTACCTCCGCTTTTTAGCTACTACCCGTTATCCCTGAGCCAGGCACGGAGATCACCAAGGTCGTACTGGCCATTTCCATTACCAAGTTCATCGAGATAGATCGACTCAGTCTGAGTGAGCGGTTGGCCTTGCGTTTTTAAGAATTTTCTGAGAATCGGGGCCCAACTGGTTGAGATTACCAACCGAGCACGCCCATCTAGAATCGAGACATCGTGAACCGTAACAGCTTTCACCGCACCACTATTCAGCCTAAGTACAGCAGGTCCGAGTGAGGCTCGCTGCTTCGCTGCAGAATTGCTCACTCCCCACGCATCCCCCGCTTCACCACGGTTGCCTCCTTCGTATGAGTTCCGGAGCAACCCATTGTTATCGTCCTGTTCAAGTACCGTTATGAAGTAAGGATCGTTGGTAGTCGGGTCCGGCCTACGAGAAGCCGTTAGATCTTGTTTGTACAAGAGGACGCCTTCAGCTGGGATTTGATGATCAAAACCCGTTTGTGTCCGAAACTCAGCTATAAGAAAATCACTCCCTGACTCACCTATAGGGACGCGGAGCGCGAGACCCGAACTCTGCACGGGATCTAGGAATACTTCGTGATTCCAGACCTCACCGAGTTCAACGTAGTCAATCCATCCCAAAACCTGCTTTGAGTGAGCCGAAAGATGTGTAGGCCCAAACGGCACAGTCCGGTCATCTACAGGACCGCACCCCCAGGAACCTGCAGCCATGAGTTCCCAACAACCCAATACCCAACGCCTCCCCAGCGCGCCTCCTTCTGCCGTAGGATGGTAATAATCCGGCAGCCCCAGGACATGACCAAATTCATGTGAAATCACATTGGCAGTCTGGACATTATCCCCCGTGCAATCGCTTACTCCTTGAGTGATGTAGCCGTCTATCTTGATCCTTTCGCCTCCAACCCCAACGTCATCAGTCACGTAGGGAGCTCCTGCCGCTCCAGACATTCTCCAACGGTGTGGCCAGATCGCAGGACCACCGCAAGATGCTGCGGGTTCCAGGTATTCGAACGTGACTACATCCACGATCCCGTCGTCGTCTCCGCTATTCGGGATGCCATCCGCACCATCACTGTCATAAAGCGTCCAATCGACTTCACTTTCAATAGAATCGAGAGCTTCAGCAAAATACGCCCCAGTCTTGGCATCATTACCTAGCCCGTTGCTGGTGCCAACCACAGAGTCTATCGGAAACGAGGTCCGCACCCATGGGTAAACTTGTCCGCCCACGGTGAGCGCCCCTCTCGACATTTCGAGGTAGGCTTCTGTGATCGTGCCATAGTCCGTGGGTCCATCAAAGAGCGACTTTTGGATCATTTCCTGGGTAATGTGAGGCTCTTCAGAATCCGAGAAGAGCGCGAGGATCACGGGGATATCCGCTCGTCCCTCAGTTCTACTTGCTGAACGGCCTTCAGGACTAATTCGGAAAAGACCATTTGGCAGAGTAAAGGCAGTCGGATCTTCTCGAACTCTCTCGTAGTAGCCAGCTGGGAGTTCAAGCCCTCGGAGGCGAGCAAGAGTTTCGATGTCCTGGGCTTCCAGGGGTAGATAAGTTGCCAGTCCAGCCCCCGCCAAAAGCATCATTGCTGCTCGGTCAAGTAAGCGTCGCCTCATCGCCGGAACTCCAACTGATAACCATCCAGTGTTGATCGGATCTGGTTATGTGGGTTGGCTACTTCTTCCACAATGGCGGCAGGCTCTATCGTGGTATCTGCAACCTCAACCCTAAATGCGAGGGTGCCATTGTTCTGATTAATCAGAACAATACGAACTTCATCGAGACTTGAATTGCTATACAACTGGTTACTGCCCACTGGCGTCACCTCACCGATACCTGGGCCCATGAGTACCACCAAAGCTGCACCTTCTGCTCCATTTGGTGACTTCAATGTCGCCGTCAGAATCCCAGGTCCGGGTGGTGATTGATCCGCACACGCCACTGAGAGTGATAGGCACGAGAAAGCCACAAGGCGATAAAGTTTCATAGAGATGCGCATCCAATGTGATTGCATATGTGGTATCAGGGACTGGAATCGTCAGTGCGGACGAACTCTACAGATGAAACCAACTACCTAGCCCTAGGATATCGGCCTCTCTACCGGCTGAACCTTCACGGCCCACATACCCGAGTTAATATCGCTAAAAAAGATGTTCCCCTTCCACGGCATCACACTCCAGGCACCGGGAGAATTGGGGATGTATCCAATCGGGTCATGCGCCTTAAAGACAGCGATCTCTCGACCTTGTGTGTAGAGATTGCCCATCAGATCACCAGAGATATCAACCATCCGCACGCCCCCCTCATAGTAAGCTTGATAGAGGACGTCATCCTCAACCCAAATATTGTGCGTTCCGAACTCGCTAACCTCATAGCGTGCGAGCTGTTCTGGATTCATTGGATCAGTGAAATCGACGATTTGGATATAGCCGGATGTCGCTCTTGGATACCCACCCTTCCCTGTCAACGGATCGAACTGCTGGCGGTGGTCCGGACCAGTCCCTTCCCACGCGAGCCCCTGACGCTGTACGCGTTCGTCCCCAGCAATTAACAGGAAGCGCCCAGTAGACTCTTGGTAATAGGGAAAAACCGCGTGTGTCGAGCCCGTCGTTAATGGGAAGGACGTCACAAATGCGGGATTTTCAATTGAGCCACCGTACCTTCCGTTTCCGACGTCAACCACGACAACACCCGTCTCCCACTCAGCTGAATACACGAGGCCATCATGAACCCATATGTCGTGTACTCGAGAATTCGGGTGATTGTACTCGCTAACGAATTTGGGCTGATAAATATCCCGTACATCGATGATGACGTACTTATCACCACCTGCAAGGGCGAATAAATACTCATCGGTAGCAAACATGTTGTGGACACCCCCGGTCACCCCATTTCCTTCGAATGTCGATGCTACAACAGGGTGTCCAGGATCTGCGAGGTCGAGAATCACGACTCCATTTCTCCGGTTTGACGCCCCTTCTCGGGATACTGCACCATAACGCCCGTCTGGAGAAACCTTTATGTCATTCGTTGTGCGTGCATCAACGAACACTGAATCGGTCTTAAAAATATTCCCCGGATCAGTCACATCCCACACCATTGAAACACCATCTCCAAACTTCGAGCCAGTCATGGCATAGTCTCGTCCGTCAACTCCCTGCCAAATCCAAAAATCAGTAGTGAAAATTCGGTCTTCCGTTCCTTGGCCTACAACCTCAAGCCTGCGCACCGCGTTCCGAGGTGTAACCTGAAATGAGAACTCGGCGAAAGCTCCACCGGTCGAGGCAACCGCTGTGTACACACCGGGGACATCCGCAACCATCCTTCCGTCTAGCATCTGGGCAGGCCCAGAAGGTGCTACGATCGAATCATCTGGTTGGTATACGTAACTCCAAGAAATCGGGGCATTCTCTACGATGGCACCACTCGCATCGCGTGCGATTGCTACAAAGCTTTGAACGTCTCCCGTCCGTATCCGTTCCTGTCCCATTGTCAGGGCTAAAGACCTGACGGGTGATGCCTCAACGGTATGAGACAAGACACCGGTTATACCTTCACTCATGGCGCTGATCGTGACTGCACCGGTCCCTATAGCTCGGACATTTCCAAAAGCATCAACTGTTGCGATGGTCTCATCAGAACTTGACCATGAGATTTCCGGATATGGGCGAGCAGATCCGTCCGCATGAGTCGCTACAACATCATGTACAACCCGGGCACCTTCAAAAAGCCGGACATCAGCTGTGTGAATCCTTAGGTTCGTGATAGCTGGCCAAGCCACATGCACAGGGACGTTCAGAGTTATAGGCTCCTCACCATCCGCTGGGATACTCGACACGAAAACCTCAAAGTCTCCCGCTTGGAGTGCGGTAACCTGACCATCTGCAAACTGTAAGGCCCCGCGCGCTCCAGAGATCCTCAATGGAGTAGGAATCGCCCGACCATCCTGATCAAATGCGACAACAACCAGATCAGCCGATTCTCCTGCCCGCATTTGCAACTGTTCGGGTTGAGCCTCTATACGAACAACAGTCTGAGCGGCACATGGGATGGCCGACGCGGCGATCATCCCAAAGACAAGTAGCGAATGCTTCATGATCCGGCACTCCGATTTTACAGGATTTCTACTAACTGACTTGTTAACCAGGACAGCTTCTGCGGGCAAGCAGTTGGCCTTCTTCAGCCACCCAATGCCTTCTTCGCAGCGCGATATCCTTCCTCCAGAAAATACTCTACACTATCGAAATCAAATGTCCCATAACCCTCTAACTGAGGCCTAATGTAAATCAGTGGAGGACCGTCCCACTCGGTAACGAGTTCCTGCCGCCGTCGCCAGGTCATAATAGCAAAAATCCTTTGGTGAACGGCAAGCATTCCCTGCTCTAGAATCGATTCGACATCACCTGTCTCACCGGCACCTACATCAACCCCAATGATGCTGCTTGCGCCAGCCTCATGCGCACGCTGAAGGGCTAGCGGGTGCGAAGTTCCGCCATCAATGAATGCTCTCCCATCGACTTCAAGGGGAGGATAGAACACAGGTAAAGCAGAGGAAGCATACACGGCATCAACAAGCGATATATCCATTCTTCCTCCTGTCCCAAACCACTCTGTAGACCCATCCCCTAGGTCGACAGCATTGATAAGCAAAGGGATGTCCATCGCCTTCCAACCATTCTCTGGGAGTATTTTCGAGAAGTAATCCCTAAGTGTTGCTCCTCGGAATACGCTCCTCTGGCGGATCCCATTGATCCATGCAACCCTCCGATTTAGCTGGACAACATCATGCTTATCCATAGCCAGAGCGATATCCCACATGCCCTCCCAGTCCATGCCACTCGCTGCAAAGGCCCCGATTAGTGACCCAATACTGGTTCCTACGATCCCCGCCGGACGGATTCCAGCTTCTGAAAGCGCCCGAAGTACTCCCACTTCAGAAATCCCCCTCAGGCCTCCTCCCCCTAGTACAAGCCAAGGATTATCACCAAGGTCCTTAAGATTTCCGAAAATGCCCATATTATGCGGATTTACAGTGTGTTCTGACCGCACTTGACCCCCCTCTTAGCGTTTTCTACGTTTCCGTACCTGAAAAGCAGAATCATTCTTAATAATCGGAGCCTCAGGGCTCCGATTCGTGTCTAGAGAACCTATGAGTGATGCTCATATTCTGAAGATTGAGAGCCTTGAAGCCAAGGTGGCTGCAGAGAGTCTAGATATCCTGAATGGAGTCAACCTTGAAATCGGCAAAGGTGAAGTCCATGCAATCATGGGTCCTAATGGCTCTGGGAAGAGCACTTTAGCAAAGGTACTCGCGGGACACCCCGGCTATGTAGCAACAGCTGGAAGAGTCCTATTCAAGGGTCAAAACTTACTTGAATTGGATGCAGATGAACGGTCGCGAGCCGGCATCTTTCTAGCATTCCAGTACCCGGTTGAAATCCCAGGAGTATCTATCGCTAATTTCTTGCGCACAGCACTTCAGGCTCACCTCACTGGGGAAGAGGAACTCGATATCTTTGAGTTCTCCGATATGCTCACTGAGCGTATGTCGATGCTGGAGATGGACATCTCTTTTGCGGAACGTCATGTAAACGATGGATTCAGCGGTGGTGAAAAGAAGCGAAATGAAATCCTGCAGATGGCGGTCCTAAAACCGACACTCGCAGTAATGGATGAAACTGATTCTGGTCTCGATATTGACGCCTTAAAGATTGTGGCAAATGGTGTGAATAAGCTTACTGAGGAAGATCCGGAAATGTCGATCCTACTCATTACTCACTATCAGCGCCTTTTGAACTACATCAAACCTGATTTCGTCCACGTTATGGTAGACGGAAGACTTGTGCGATCCGGCGGAGCAGAGATCGCGTTAGAGTTAGAGGAAGATGGTTACAAGAACTGGAAAGACTCCGAGCTAGTATCGTTATCCAACGAGTCGGACATCTCTAAGACAGCTTAAAGGAGAGGATATCCCCTCATGCCTCAAAACGAGACGGTCCGAGACCTCCAGCTTGATGAATACAAGTACGACTTTGTAACAGATGCAGAACCGATCTACCGAGCACGTAAGGGCCTGTCAGAGGAAGTTGTCCGGGAAATCTCAGCCCACAAGGAGGAGCCAGAATGGATGCTCGACTCCCGCCTGAAGGCACTCAAGGTCTACGAATCGAAACCGATGCCGACGTGGGGAGGCAACCTTTCAGAGCTCGATCAAGTACTGGACGAAATCTATTTCTATGTCCGCCCTCAGGATCGAATGGAGCACTCATGGGAGGACGTCCCTGAGGAAATCAAGGATACATTCGAGAAGCTTGGTATTCCCGAGGCCGAACGGAAGGTTTTAGCTGGTGTCGGTGCACAGTATGAATCAGAGATGGTATACCATTCACTCCGTGAAGAGTGGGCAAAGCAGGGCGTAATATTCGATTCAATTGAAGACGGACTGAAGAATCATCCGGACCTCTTCCGTGAGTATTTTGGGACGGTGATCCCCACCCAAGACAACAAGTTCTCTGCCATGAATGCCGCAGTGTGGTCCGGGGGCTCATTCGTATACATACCACCCGGTGTGCATTTGGAAACACCGCTGCAGGCATATTTCCGGGTTAACCAGGAACGAATGGGCCAGTTTGAGCGGACACTCATCATCTGCGATGAAGGAGCCAGCGCTCACTACATCGAAGGCTGTACGGCGCCCGTTTACTCGACTGAATCGTTCCATTCTGGTGTTATAGAAATTGTTGTGAAGAAAAATGCTCGCTTTCGCTACACAACCATCCAGAATTGGTCCAACAACATGTACAACCTCGTGACCCAACGGGCTTTGGTACACGAAGGCGCAAACATGGAGTGGCTGGACGGAAATTTGGGCTCAAAGCTGACGATGAAATACCCTTCCTGCTATTTGGTCGGAGAGGGTGCTCACGGAGAAATTCTCTCGATCGCATATTCGGGTGACGGCCAGCATCAGGATACCGGTGGCAAGGTTGTCCATGCGGCTCCACACACGACTTCGTCGATTATCTCTAAATCGATATCTAAGGGACATGGCCGATCCACATACCGAGGACTCTGTAAGGTCCACGAAGGGGCTCACCATGCACGTTCGAACGTCGAATGTGACGCACTATTGATCAATGATACTTCTCGTACCGATACCTATCCGTATATCGAAATCGAGGAGAACGATGCCAACGTGGGTCATGAAGCCTCGGTATCTAAGATCGGTGAAGAACAATTATTCTACCTTACCAGCCGTGGCATCTCGGAAGAAGAGGCGATGGCCATGATCGTCCGCGGATTTATCGAACCGATCGCTAAAGAGTTGCCGCTCGAGTATGCAGTCGAGTTGAACAGGCTGATCGAGCTGGAGATGGAAGGATCGGTCGGGTAACCCGGACTCCAACTCTAAATCCACACCCATACATGACTGACACTATTCTCAGTGAAGGTGTGACCGAAGCGCTTAATTTCAGGGCTGTTGAGCGCCTGTGCACAGGAGAGCCAGAGTGGCTTCGTGAGCGTCGCGAGCATGCTTGGACTTTGTACGAACAAACTCCTATGCCAACCACCAAACTAGAGGAATGGCGCTACACCGATCTCCGAAAGAAGCTGGAGTTGGATGCACTGTCACTTTCACAAGCCACACTTGCACCGGATGATCCCACGGCATGGCCCAAACGCCTCCAGAAGGCGATGAAAGAAGATCGACAAGCTTCGGGGCATATCGTCGTGATCGATGGCCATGTTGTGCATTCGGATCTAGAGGCTGACCTGATAGGCAAAGGTGTGATCCTCTCTTCCCTTCACGATGCGATAGAACAACATCCAGATCTCGTGGACAACTACCTTGCAACCGAAGTAGTGCCTCCTGAAGAGGGAAAGTTTGCTGCACTAAATGCTGCACTATGGAGCGATGGAATCTTCTTGTACGTGCCAGCAGAAGTTCAGCTCGATACCCCTATTAGAGTGACACGTTGGCTGAGTGAGGCTGGCGTTGCTCAATTCGGCAGGGTCCTAATCCTCGCTGAAGGTGCAAGCCGCGTTTCATATGTTGACGAAATATTATCCGATGATTTCTCTGAGCAGACACTCGCTTCCAACGCGGTGGAGATCATCGCCAAGGAAGGGGCACAGGTACAGTATGTATCCGTCCAGCGCCTAGGCCGAGGTGCATTCTACCAATCGGTTCAGCGCACTCTCGCTCATCGTGACGCTACACTTGATACGCTCAACGTAGGCCTCGGAGCCTCGGTTTCCCGTGTTGACCTCAATGCCCGCCTTCTTGGAGAAGGTGCGAATTCAGATATGCTCGGGCTTTACTTCGGAGACGACGACCAACACTTCGATTTTAACACAAGCCAGGATCACATTTCACCACATACTGCTAGCGACTTGCTCTATAAGGGTGCCCTCGACTCAGCGAGTCGGGCAGTGTTCCGTGGCATTATCAGGGTTCAACCAACGGCCCAGCACACAGACGCTTATCAGACAAATCGGAACTTACTACTCTCCGGAAACGCTAGAGCCGATTCACTGCCCAACCTTGAGATCGAAGCGGATGACGTAAAATGTTCTCACGGCGCGACAATCGGCGAACTCGATTCCGATGCGAAATTCTATCTTATGAGTAGGGGCCTTAGCCGGATCCAGGCCGAGAGGCTGGTGGTCCTCGGTTTTCTGGGAGAAGTTCTCTCCAAGCTCCCGCTTGGTGGCGTTGTTGAAAAAGTCACTCGGGTAATTGAAGAGAAGCTATCCCACCATGAACAGTGACCATCAAAACTCAAGGGCAAAATACGTGAGACTCTTTTCTAGCTGCAGTGCTCGTGTCTAGCTGGGTACGTGTCGCGGCAGTCGCCGATTGTGACATCGGCACCCTGAAGGCCGTTATGGTCGAAGGCACCCCTGTCGTGCTGGCTAATGTCAACGGGGACATCTTTGCGCTCGAAGATGAATGCTCTCACGAGGAATACCCGCTCTCAGATGGAGAACTGGAAGGTGAGGATCTGGTGTGTATCTATCACGGGGCCCGGTTTGAATGCGCCACAGGCCGTAACAAGAGCTTACCGGCTATACGGCCCGTTAAGTCCTTTGCAGTCCAGATCCAGAACGATGAGATTTACATTGATCTAAGCTGATTTTCCGATGACCACAGCCACATTCGACCCGGTCATGATCCGCCGGGAATTCCCGACGCTTGAACAGGCCGTCAACGGTCGACCACTTGTTTATCTGGATAATGCCGCAACGTCACAAAAGCCCAAGGTCGTGCTAGACGCACTGCGATCCTACTACGAGGACGACAATTCAAATGTCCACCGTGGAATCCATGAGTTGTCCAGACGCGCAACAGTAGCATATGAGGAATCGCGGGCTAAGGTCGCTAGTTGGGTTGGGGCAAACGAGCCCTCAGAGATCGTTTGGACACGAGGAACAACTGAAGCCATCAACCTTGTCTCTAGCGCATGGGGACTCGATAACGTCGGCGAAGGGGACGAAATCCTGATCTCGGTGTTGGAGCACCACTCAAATATCATCCCCTGGCAACTTCTCGCTCGACGGACCGGTGCGGTAATCAAATATATCGAGCTCGATGAGCAGGGACGATGGATTTTAGATGAACTTCCTCACCTACTGACAGACAGGACAAGAATTGTCGCGATTAGCCATGTGTCGAACGCTCTTGGAACGGTGAACCCCGTGAAGAGAGTAGCAGCAGCAGCGCATGAGGTCGGAGCGCTCGTCTTAGTTGATGGTGCTCAGGGAGCAGTCCATATGAAGGTAGACGTCAAGGATCTCGGGGTAGATTACTACGCTTTCAGCGGACACAAAATGTGCGGTCCGACAGGGATTGGGGCGCTTTGGGCGAGACGAGATCTACTTGACTCGATGGAGCCATACCAGGGTGGTGGTGAAATGATCCACTTTGTTGGGCGAGACGAGAGTAGTTGGGCTACAGTTCCACACAAATTCGAAGCCGGCACACCTAATATCGCTGGAGCAATCGGCATGGGAGCAGCGATTGACTTTCTTTCTGAAGTTGGTATGGATGCGATAGCAGAGCATGAACATAAACTCCTAGGATATGCCTTGGAACGAATGAACAAGGTGGATGGCATTTGTATTTATGGCCCTCAGTCGCCTGACGAACACTCAGCCTTAATCTCGTTCACCCTCGGTGATGCTCATCCACACGACATCTCGACCATTCTTGACTCAGAGGGCATTGCTGTGCGTGCAGGGCACCACTGTGCACAATTAGCGATGCAACATTTCGGAATCTCAGCCACCGCTCGCGCATCGATTTACTTGTACAATACAGAGAGTGATATCGACCGGCTCATAGAGGGTCTCGAGCAGGTTCGCAGTATATTTGCCTAATGGAAACACCACAGCTCAACTCTCTCTATCAACAGCTGATCCTTGAGCATTACCGTAACCCGAGGAATAAGGCTGAACTTGAAGAGAAGTCTGTGGAAATCCACATGGCCAACCCGGTTTGTGGTGATGAAGTGCGACTACAGTTGCGCATTAAGAACGACCAAATCGAAGAGGCTAAGTTTGTCGGCCAAGGATGCTCAATTTCTCAAGCATCGATAAGCATGATGACCACCCTACTCTATGGCTGCTCACTTGCGGATGCGGAAATCTTGGCAGAGTGTTTCACGAAAATGATGCAGGGCGATCCTGATGCAGCTAAGGATAAAAGACTGAAGGACCTTCGAGCCCTACAGGGCGTGAGTAAGTTCCCCGTGCGTATAAAATGCGCGCTTATCGGTTTCGATGCCCTGCAAGAAGCTCTTAAGACATACGCAAAAGAAGAAAACATCTGATTACTCCCCACGACGTTCATTCAGCCCACCTGGCTAATACAAGAGCAGGACCCCTCACGGTATGGGTTTCAAAAGTTGGTGTGCGTCGAATTGAATTCGGACCGCTTCCTCGTGATCGCCATACGGACCCGCCTGGGTCCTGGCCATCTAATCTTAAGAGTGCTGTGGAACAACTCGAACAATATTTTCAGAAGGACCGTACTGCATTTGATCTTAAACTCGACTTTGGAGGAATAACCACCAGCTTCCAGAATGAAGTTTATGATCGCTTACTCAAGATCAAATACGGACATATCGTCTCCTATGGTCTAATAGCTAAGGATATTGGCAAACCGAATATGGCTCGGGCTGTCGGACAGGCTGTGGGCGCAAATCCCATTCCCATTGTCGTACCCTGCCATCGGGTCGTAGGAGCGGATGGTCGTCTGACGGGGTTTGGTGGTGGCCTGCGTGCAAAGGTTGCCCTTCTAACTCTTGAGGGCATAGGAGTCGATGGCAGTGAGGCGAACAGCAAAGTGCATCCAGAAGTCATCCCCCTGGATCTGTGAGACTCTAAAAAAAATCTAGAGGTTCTTTGTATTCACTAGTGCGGATCACGGAACCGATCAGGGGATAGTTTCCTTAACTTTGGCGCATCTGGATCTAGAATCTCTCGAGCAATCATCTGTCCTGTTATTGGACCAAGAGTAAGCCCCAGCATGCCGTGTCCGGTTGCGATACTTAGCCCATTGATATCCCCTATGGACCCTATAATTGGCATTCCATCTGATGCCATCGGCCGCAACCCGCACCACTCTGATTTTATGCCATCACCTCCGAACGCAGGAAAGCATCTTCGAGCAGCATTCGACAACTGATCTAGCCTCGGGGTGGGCATCTCCCGATTAAATCCTGAAAATTCCATTGTACCGGCAAAACGGACAAAATTTCCCATTGGCGTACAAAACACAGAAGCCTCACTGAGTTCACACGGAAGCTTGATCTGAGGAGCGCCACCAGGCCCTGTGGCGTAGTCGCGATGGTAGCCCTTGCCGGGCTGCAGTGGTAATTGGATTCCTACCTCACCTAAGATGTCTGCACTAAATGGGCCTGTCGCTAAAACTACCGCATCAGCACCAACTTCCCCTTCATTCGTGCGCAGACCTACAACACGTCCTGAGATGATAGATAACCCTAGTGCTCTCACTCCTTCTGAAATCAGAGCCCCACGCAACTTGGCTCTCTCTGTTAACGCTTTCAGAAACTTCAGCGGATCCAAACTGCGGGACTCGGGATAATGGATGCCACCTTGGAGGTCAGAACTAAGCTCAGGCTCCCGTCGCCTTAACTCATCTAAGCCAATGTATTCTGGGTGGTAACCGTACGCTTCGATTGCTATTGCTTGATTTCGCGCAGCCTCTAACCCTGGTGCAGTTTCACACACTTTGTAGTACCCGCTCCGGATATATTCACAGTCAATCCCTTCTTCCTCGATTATGTCGTCAAAGGTTTGGAGTGCATTTTTCCCGAGTGGAGCCATCACTTTCATACTCTCTTCTACGTGTTCATCCGTACAATAACGAACGAAGTCTCGGAGCCACCTCCACAGGCTTGGATCCCAACGGGGTGGGATATAAAGAGGACTTCCTTCATCCAATAACGAGAGCAACACTTGCCTCAGTCGACCTCGCCGATTGAGTGGCGGATGGCCTACCGCTACGGTTCCTGCGTTTCCTCCTGAAGCACCAGAGCCGATCGCATCTCTCTCTAGCAGATGAACATGGGCACCTGCCTTAGCAAGCGCATAAGCACAGCTCACACCGATTACTCCGCCCCCGACAACAAGGATGCGCGGCCTACTCATGTCAGCGCGCTGTAGGATCCAGTAAAACCTTTATAGAACCTGTTTTACTTCGTGTAGCAGCTGTCGAGAGCGCCTGTTGGTACTGTGCTAGCGGGTACACGTGAGTGACCATGTTCTGCACTGGCGCACCGGTCTCTACAAGCATGTCATGAGTGATCTGAAATGTATGCTTCCTTTCCCCTCTCCATTCCTCAATCCCATAGCACACATAGCCTCTCACGTCTAACTCTCTAGCCCACATGAATGTCAGGTCGATTTTTCGGATTTCAGCAGCACAACCCAACATTACGATTCGGCCTCGGGGCGCTGCAAAGCGCAATGCTTGCTCGATGGTCTGCCTGCTACCCACACAGTCAAGGATCAGCGGGAATCCTCCACCCGCATACACTTCATTACCGAGAATCGGCATGTAGCCACTTGCACCCGTGTTTACTATCGCTTGGCGCGCTTCGTCTCCAGGAGATACTACATCACTCGCACCAAGACTGAGTGCAATTTCTGCCTCATGGGCCCTCTTAATCTGAGCTATTATTTCACCCTGGTAGCCTGCGGCACGTAAGGACCAAATAGCTCCTAGTGCTATCGGGCCACTACCAATTATGAGTGCAGGCCCAGAACCAAACGGTCTAGATCCCAACGCGGCATGCATCCCAACAGCCAGGGGCTCAATAAGAGCGGCCGTCCTATCGTTAAGGCTATCATTCACGGGAAATAATTGGGTTTCGTGCGCAATCATACGCTCGGCCCACCCGCCTGGGAGCGATCCATGATATCCGACGGTCATACCGCGGAGGAGCGGCTCGTCGCCGACTAGAATTCTTCCCTGCTCACCTGCCTGTTCACAAGTAGCTGGCCATCCGGTGCTACAGGAGGGGCATTCTTCTTCTGCCCTAAAACCCCTCATTTTGCAAGAAATAACAGGACTCACTGCAACTCTCTGGCCTGGCTCAACACTCCTTACAGCTCCGCCGACTTCTATAACTCGAGCCAGAATCTCATGGCCAAGAACTGCCGGGAAAGAGCTAAAGGGCTCCATCGCAGGACTAGTCTTGAACGTGAGCGTGCCAACATCTGATCCACAAATACCCGCCTTGAGGATCTCCAGCCGTACCCAATCGTCCGCCGGCAGAGATGGTTCAGTGATGTTGCCGTAACGTAGACCACTAAGGCCACCAAACACTGCGGATTCGGTAAGCTTCCCGAGACCCTTGCCCAGGAGATAACCCGGAATCGTGACATTGAAACTGACGGCTTGCACCAGTTAGCCAGACCTTTGCTCGTCTAAATCATCCACTTGAACAATTACAGGAGGAACAGGCGTGATTTCAAGGATTTCTCTGGCTTTCTCAGCATCCTCGGAACGCACCCAAATCCGTGCAGCAGACGTAAAGGTCATACCACCATACGCGCCACCCGCATCATCGGCTTGTACACGGAACGGAATCCCAGCATCAGCTAAGAACCCAGCGCTAAACTCAGCTTCATGACGGTACACGTACTCGGCGATAAGAACGTCCTCTTGGCCTGGCTCTTTGCTCATAGTCACTCTCTGAACTCAGGCCGTTGTTGGAGTAGGTAGTTCACACCACTACACACCAAAGTATAAAGCTCGATCAACCCATAAAATTGGCTGTGCTAGGTTCAGCCAATAAAGGCTGGCCGCAGAACTGTACTTAAAAAGTTCTACAGAGGTTGGTTCGGATTCGCGATGGTCCGCCACATGTGAGACGACGGCGTACCTCCGTATCCCAAACCTTCCTTGGGTTGCTTGAAGTGCCGCCCAATGATGTCGATGAATGGTTCTATTGAAACATCCACACCGTCCTGGAATGCATAAGTATCGTTCAGGGTCACCAAGCGAGCATCCATATACCACTTATGAGCTCGAGCATGCTGGTAATCACGCTCTATATAGGGCTCTGGGATGTAGTCTTCACCGAAGATCCGGTTGTACATCTCTGGATACTCATATCCCACTGACTCGTCTGGATAGAACCGGAGCGCCGCATGGTACCGGATAGCCCAGGCCACACGCTCATCAACATAAGGTTCAACTAGTTGAGCACCCCACCAACCGTGATCGACTTTAATGAGATTCTGTACAACATCGTGCAGCAGGCAAGCGAGAACAGTTTCTTCAGGTTGTCCGGTCTGAAGCGCATAATTGGCACTCTGCAAAACATGCCGAGCTGGAGCGAACCTAAGGTTGAAGAAATCCACTAGTGTGGGCTTGTCAGGCATTGGTTCGAACACACGACCGTTTGGCTGGAAGAGGTTTCCGGTACCACGAGGTGGCCTCACCTGCTCCTGGTCTTCTTCCGTCTCGTGAGATCCATGGCCATGATCATGATCATGGCCCTCAAGAAGATCGATCATGTAGTGCTCGAGCTCCTCCGCCTTATCCTCTGGCGTCATCGCCGCTAGAGCTCCTGCTCCCACTGTCGCAAGAAACTTTTTCCGATCGACTTGGATCTCAGCCATCATAAGCCTCCTAAATGCCCTTAGTCCTACCATTCAATATAAGATCTCGTACTCAGGTTACCGTCCAAACTGGCTACCCGCAAACCTTTTTAGCATAAGCCATACGACCCCATGGCGTTGACGACCAAGCCTAGTGAGGCTTAGATCAGCAATAGCCGCCCCTAATAAACGATCCGGGGACTACTCGTTTTTGCATTTTGAGGAAACTGACCGATGGCCCGAACTCCGACTGTCTTAATCGCCTTAAGCCTTCTCATAGCTGCTGCCGGTCCTGACGACTCCTGGGCACAGATCCACCGGTCAACATTGCATGACTACCGAGTGGTACCAGTAACCACAGGCCTCCAAAACCCGTGGGGGATCGCCTTCCTACCGGGCGGTGATATCCTGGTTACAGAAAAAGCCGGGAGACTAAGGATCGTCCGTGAAGGAAGATTGCTGCCGGATGCGGTGCCAGGTGTACCTGAAGTATTGGCGCAAGGACAAGGCGGCCTAATGGATGTCCAACCACATCCCGATTTTGCGACGAACCGCTTGATCTATATCACCTACTCAAAGCCCTACACTGACCTTGAGGGTGCGAGAACTGTGCTTATCAGGGGCACATTCCAGAACGATGCCCTAACAAACATCGACGAACTCTTTTCTGCGCAAGCAGTTGGCCGCGGACACTACGGTTCCCGGATAGCATTCGACGGCAACGGTTACGTTTTCATTACAGCCGGTGATCGCCAGGTGCCGTCGCGAGGAGATTTATACGCACATCCATCTCAAGACCTATCAAACCACCATGGGGTCGTTGTCCGTTTACACGAGGACGGCCGCATCCCGGCAGACAACCCATTCGTAGGCACAGCTGGGGCACTCGGAGAAATCTGGAGCTACGGGCACCGTAATCCTCAGGGCCTCGCGTTCCACCCCGTGACCGGAGACTTGTGGGCAAACGAACATGGACCGCAGGGTGGAGATGAATTGAATGTGATCCTTCCTGGAAGGAATTATGGTTGGCCCGTAATCGGTTATGGGGTCAATTACGGAAGTGGCACGACAATCCATGAAGGTACCCGAAAGGAAGGGATGGAATCTCCAAAACACTTTTGGGTTCCTTCAATCGCGACTTCAGGACTGATGATCTACACTGGTGACCAGTTTCCAGAGTGGCGTGGTAATATGTTTGTAAGTGGCCTGGGAGGGGAGCAACTCGCACGCCTCACCATCGATGGGCAAACTGTTCTCAATGAGGAAACACTCTTCCAGCGGATGGGACGGGTTCGTGATGTCCGCCAGGGACCTGATGGATACATCTACTTGGCTATTGACGACCGCAGGGGTGGGGCAACCGGAATTGTTCGTCTTGAGCCAGCTGAGGCACGTTAGCTAGAAGAGCTGGCGACCCATCTCCGCGCGCTCTTCAGTCAGCTTTGTCTCACCGTTTTCCCTTCATTCATCCTACCGACAATAACTCGGGAAAAGGGGGCTTGATTGGACCCCTTCTTCCCTAGACGTCACTCGCTTTTCCCGCGAGCTTGCTCCCGTCTTCGTCCTAGCTATAAGACAGTTCGTAGCTGCCTCTAGGAAACACAAGCGGGCATCACACGATCACGTACAAAAGTCGTCTTAAGGAAGCTCATGGCGATTCAAAGCCAACAAAATGACAGGGCAAGAACGATAGGGCTCTGGTTGGGACTCATGTCCTTCATTTTTCTGATATTATTCCCAATCGATGGCACGAATGAAGCTGCAAGCAAGATGGCAGCAGTAGCAGTATTGATGGCAATCTGGTGGGTGACTGATTCGATTCCACTGTTCGCTACTGCCCTCTTACCTCTAGTCCTCTTCCCAATGCTTGGGATTATGGGTGGGGATGCTATAGCACCCATTTATTTCAACGACATCATCGTACTCTTCATTGGTGGCTTCATGATTGCCCTAACAATGGAGAAATGGAATCTGCACCGAAGAATTGCCTTAAATATCATACACGTGGTCGGCTCAGGCCCATCGCGAATCATCTTGGGCTTTATGATCGCCTCAGCATTTCTATCGATGTGGATTTCGAATACAGCCACTGCAGTAATGATGGTTCCGATCGGCCTAGCAATTGTTCTTCAAATCGAAAACGATTTCGGGGCAGAAAAAACTCATTCGTTCTCAGTTGGCCTCATGCTCGGGATCGCGTACGCGTGCTCCGTCGGAGGCCTAATGACACTCCTGGGTACCCCTCCCAATCTCTCGCTGGTACGAATATTTGAGATCTTGTTTCCGGATGCCCCTTCGATTGCATTCGGACAATGGATCGTTTTAGGTGTGCCGATCGGCGTGATCATGATCGGGATCATTTGGGTGCTAATCACACAGGTCTTCTACCGCACACCCCGGGACCTTACCGTTGACCGAGTCGTCGTTGACAGGGAACGCAGCCAACTCGGGGAGATGTCTTTCGAGGAAAAAGTTGTTCTGGCGGTCTTCACAATGTTTGCCATCCTGTTGGTACTTCGTGTAGACCTAAATCTTGGCTTTGCAAGCATCCCCGGCTGGTCTCGACTGCTGCCCTTCCCCGAGATGGTAGATGATGGAACAGTCGCCATAGCCATGGCAGCTATTCTATTCCTGGTCCCAACTCGGGACCGCACGAAGGGCCATAAGCGAATCATGGGCCCCGACGTGATACCTAGGCTACCCTGGAATATCGTACTCTTGTTTGGTGGTGGGTTTGCTCTAGCTGCAGGCCTGCAACAAACTGGACTTGCAACCATGATTGGAGAGCAATTGCAGGCTCTTGGTAACCTGCCGACATTTGCTATGATCATGCTGACTTGCGTGATGATCACGTTTCTGACAGAGCTGACAAGTAACACTGCTACAACCGAGATGATTCTCCCTGTGCTTGCTGCAGTCGCTGTAGTAACGGGGACTCACCCGCTCTTGCTCATGATCCCAGCCACTATTTCCGCTTCTTGCGCCTTCATGATGCCGGTTGCGACTCCCCCGAATGCGATCGTGTTTGGGAGCGAGCGGATTTCGATCGAAGAGATGGTCCGTATCGGGATCTTCCTGAATTTGATCGGGGTTCTCGTGATTACCGCGATAGTACTACTCGTGGGCACTACAGTGTTCGGAATTGACCCGTCGATGGTGCCTGACTGGGCCAACTCTATGGCGGCTGGGCCAGACGGATAGGTTGAGGATGAAGACGGCGATCGTCGCAGGAGCACGCACTCCGTTCGTCCGATCAGGAACTGACTTTAGGAGTCTTACGGCGATTGATCTCGGAAAGTACGCAGTCCGCGACGCCCTAGCACGCAGTGGTCTTCAGGGAACAGAAGTGGACCAGCTCATCTATGGTACCGTGGTACACGATCCGAAAGCACCAAACATCGCTCGTGAGGTTGGCCTAGCTGTACTCCCGAAAGGAGTACCTGCAGTCACAGTCTCTAGAGCCTGCACATCAGCAAACCAGGCAATCACTGATGGCACACATCTTATTGAGATCGGCGAAACTGATGTGGTCATTGCAGGAGGGTCAGAGTCCCTTTCACGAATCCCTATCACAGTCAGTGACAAGTTCTCGAATGCTCTGGTAACTGCGGCGAAAGGGAAGAGCTTCCGTGATCGCGTTAGTCCGTTCTCCAAGTTGCGCCCAAGAGACTTCGTGCCGGTAGCCCCTGCCATCGCTGAGCCTACCACAGGTGAAACTATGGGTGCAGCTGCTGAGCGCATGGCGAAAGAGAACCACATTTCCCGAAAGAAACAGGATGCATGGGCCCTTCGTTCACATCAATTAGCGGCGGTAGGGGCAGAAGGCGGGAGGATGTCTGAGGAAATTAGCACAGTATACGTGCCACCAGATTTCGAGAACGTGGTTTCAAAGGACAACGGAATACGCACGGACTCTTCCTTAGAGAAGCTAGGCGTCCTCCGTCCGGTGTTTGATCGGGTGCATGGCTCAGTAACAGCTGGAAATTCTTCCCCCCTGACTGATGGGGCTTCTGCAGTCGTCCTTATGAATGAAGAGAAGATGCACAGCGAAGGTATTGAGCCTATGGGGTATGTGCGGAGTTGGGCTTGGGCTGCTCTCGATCCCTCCGGCCAACTCCTGCAAGGCCCCGCATACGCTGTGCCACTCGCACTCGATCGGGCTGGGCTTGAAATGAAAGATATTGGCCTAATGGAGATGCACGAAGCATTCGCAGCCCAAGTCCTATCGAACCTACAGGCCCTAGCTTCGAAACAGTTCGCTGAAAACGAACTAGGTCGAAGTGCCGCCGTTGGTCATCCGGACCCAGACCTTATCAATGTGATGGGCGGCTCTCTTTCAATTGGTCACCCATTTGGAGCAACGGGAGGGCGCCTAACCATTACCCTTCTAAACGAAATGGGCCGCCGAGACATCGAGTTTGGATTGATCACTGCTTGCGCTGCAGGCGGCATGGGCTTCGCTATGGTAGTGGAACGGCGCTAGCTCTTCATGTGGGGGCCCTAAACAAGCAAGCGGAAGCCACCGCCTTATCGTGAAGTGGTATGCCCACGGGCCCACGATATCATTCTGCTGCCTCAAGTTCCTTGTCGAGTTCCTCTCGCACTTCCCGGCGCCTCTTACCTTCACGGAACCTTCTCTCGTCATCGGGATCGGAAAGGTCGAGCGGAGCTACCCGACGTGGCCGATGTTTTTCATCGATAGCCACAAAAGTGAGTAGGCAGCTGTTCGTGAGTCGCTCTACACCGGTTTGCAGGTTTTCAGCAACAACTTCGACGCCGACTTCCATAGAAGTGCGCCCTACGAACCGTACCCTTGCCGTACAGGTAACTAGTTCTCCCGTATAGATTGGCTCTTTGAAGTCGACGCGATCTATAGAAACAGTCACACAGGGCCCACCTGCATGCCGCATCGCTGCTACCGCGGCTGCTCGATCGACCATTGAAAGTAGTTCGCCACCAAAAACATGCCCCAGATTATTCACTTGATTAGGCATCATTAACTCAGAGACCACCGTGATGGTATTGTCTGGTTTACGAGGTGCTAGTTCCGAGTCTGTCATGCGAGTCTTCCCGTCCAAATTTGAAGCAACCATGAAAATTATGATGTTGCGAGCAGTTTTGCTTCACCAACTTCCCGCCTAGACTGAATAAAGCAGACTCACCTGTGGATAAAAAGGGAGCACCAGGATGCGCAGAGTCACTATGGTGATAGCCATTTACACCATGCTCGTAGCGGAGACAAAAACTGCTGCTGCACAAAGCCAAGAAACTCAAGTCATGGAGGCAGTCCAGCAGGTCTTTGATGGGATGCGTGCCGCGGATCCTGCTATGGTCGCTGCCGTATTTGCAGAGAACGCACGTTTTGCCGTCGTGAGATCAAGAGATGGCCTTTCGGAAATCAGCACCCCGTCGGTGGCTGAGTGGATCGGTGCTATCGGGGAATCTGGAGGAAGCTGGGATGAGCAAGTTTATGAGGTGGATATCCAAATCGATGAAAACATTTCGTCAGCTTGGGTACCGTACACCTTCTACCTCGAGGGTGTGATCTCACACTGCGGCGTAAACTCTATTGAGTTACTTCTAAACGGTGATAACTGGGAGATCACCCAGCTGTCTGACACACGCAGAAGCGAGGATTGTCCGGATCCCTTAGGCATTGGACCCAACTAAAGACGTGTGGGTGGTTTGGCCAAAGAGTTCGACACGCGATGTACTCTCAGTTGATACGCAACTTCTCTAAGACACGTTTCACGTATACAGGCACCATCGCACGTCTCCAGTCTGCATCAACAATTAGATTCTCTAATGGATGGCACTGCTGATGGGCACGTTCAGCAAGTCCATAAATCATGTCAGCATCTAAGGTGCCTCCCACAGCAAGATCATCCCATCCCGAGAGAGTACGAGGGCGCGCGCCGAGGGCTGTAATCACTCCGTTGATTGACTGAATGGTTCCATCCCCTTCGATATCTGCAGACACAGCTACAGTCAGTAGAGGGAAGTCTATCGACTTACGTTGCCGAAGCTTCGCATATCCTTGTCTTAGTTTGGCTGCACTGAGTGGAATGCGGATTTCAGTGACTATTTCAACCGGAGTCCTCCGCGTATTGCATATACCATCTGCTATGAAAAACTCTTCTATAGGGACTCGACGTTTTCGCTGTGGCCCAGCAAGAGTGATCGTCGCCCCAAGGGTCATAAGCACTGGTGGTGTATCAGCTGAGTGAGCTGCAACACATTTCTTACCAACACTGGTAACGTGGCAAACCGTGCCGTCTTTCTTTAGGCAATAACCCAATGCACCACGCCAAAATGATGTCTGATTGTAGTAAGTACACCGAGTATCAAGGCAGAGGTTTCCACCGATTGTTCCCGAGTTCCTAAGTTGCGGACCCGCTACATGACCCGCCGCATCTGAAAGGGCAGGAAATAGCTTCTTTACCTCTTGATGACGGGCCACTTCTGCAAGTGTTTCGGCTGCACCAATCCGGAGATAGCCGTTCTCCTCACGGATTCCACTCAGCTCACTCACACTCTTCAACGCGATAAGATGGGTCGGTTCAAAGAGCCTATGTTTCATATTCGGGATCAAGTCTGTCCCGCCAGCCACATACATGGCTTCTTCCGCATACTGGTCCATGAGTCCTGTGGCCTCAGCCACTGACACGGGCCTGTGGTAGACAAAGGGGGGCAATCTTAGCACATCACCCTTCCCTTCCTGATGGAGCACCTCGGCGCGGTTCGTCTTGAGGGCGAGCGATAATGATGCCGTCCTGTCCCTCTATCGTATTTATACGCTCTGAAAGTGAAGTCTCACTGATCTGCACTGCCTCCCCCACGAGTGGTGCATGAAGAAGATGCAAGGTCTCATCAATCCAAAGCGCTAGGCCAGTATGGGCGACGTCAAGCCCGGCCAGTGTACTGGTTGCCGCGATAATATCACCGTCACGAATGTCCCGAGCTATCTGATCGATTCTGTTTTCTGGAATATAAACTCGGCCCGCAAGGCTTAAGCGTTCTTCCGTTTCTTTGATCAACGAAACATTCGACTCGTCTACTAACTGAGCGTACGCGTCAGGATGGGTAGACATGAAGTCAATTGCCTCGGAATCGATGATTCCCTGAAGCTCTGTACTAATATCGTGTACGAGACCTCTTCGGTGGTTGTCACCAACCCAATCACTGAAGTAATGCAGCCGACTGGGATAACCCCTGACTTGACCATTTCTATAGCGGTGTTCGCTCAAAATAGACTCGTAGAAATCCTCGGCGGACTTGCGGTCTCTAAGAAGTGTTCGTGCTCCTGCCGCACGCACGAATCGCGACATCGCGAAGACATTTTCAACAAAGGTCACACAATCAAGGCCCCTAAAATTAATCACGAGGCTCTCTGGCCCCTCTACCTCAAGTGTTCCGGGCACATAGGCTGTGCCGACAAAGGAACGTCCTATGTTGGCCATTGCTGTGCCAACTGAAAGGGTATCTAGACCTTGTCCTAGCGCCCATGAGACCTTCGTCTCAAAAATCGACCAATCCGCTTCATCCCAGGAGCTACGGTCTCGTGAGTCCCTTTCTAGATCCGTTTCTCTATCTACTAGATCGCTATGGCTGCTTGGCGGGGAACGAAACAGGAGCAGTGTTGTCAATATCACAACCACGATCGCTAGCAATCCCGGTACAAGAGGATGCAGCTTCATGATCTTGAGGAGGCTGTTTTGGTTTGTGGCTTCCCAGTAGTTACCTGAGGACCATCAGGAACTGGAGGGGTACCCAGGGTGCCGGCTTCTCTGGCTTCTTCAATTGCCCGCCACATGTTTGGCGGGGAAAAAGGCAGTCTATCCACCCGGACCCCGATTGCGTCATAAATCGCATTTGCTATGGCAGGAATCGAAGGGGGAAGGGGACCCTCACCCGCCTCTTTGGCTCCATACGGACCCTCTGGATCGATTGATTCCACAATCAATGATTCTAACTCTGGGGTGTCGAGGCTAGTCGGGATGCGGTAGTCGAGAAGCGATGGAGCGTTGTGTAGCCCAGCTCGCCCCTGTTCAGCACTCTTAAAGATCTGCTCCTCCATGAGAGCCTCACCAAAGCCCATGTAGGCAGACCCCTCCATTTGACCTTCTACCAAAACCGGGTTGAGTGCCCGACCACAGTCATGTGCAATCCAAATCTTTTCGACTTCAACCACACCTGTCTCGACATCAACCTCAACTTCGGCCACATGCGCCGTAAACGAATACGCAGGCGAGGCACCAATCGTACCTCCTCTATATTCGCCATGAATATCTTTTGGCGTGTTGTACCATCCCGTAGCACCTAATGTCCCAAATGCCGACTCTGCGAGGTTGAAGGCTTCCCGGATCGGCATCTGCCGTTCAGTGTCGGGTGCCCACATCGCCATCCCTCCAGCCAGCAGGACCTCGCTAACCTCTACCTCCCACTCCCCCGCAACCGCTTTCTGGACCATCTCCCGCAACTTGGTTGCGGCATCAATCGCCGCGTTGCCTAGCATAAACGTTACCCGACTAGAATACGCTCCTAGATCTACTGGCGTGAAATCGGTATCCCCGCGAAGCACCCTCACGTATTCGAGAGGTACACCGAGCTCTTCCGCAGCGATGTAGGCAACCATCGAATCACATCCCTGTCCAATCTCACTGGCACCACTAAAAACAGATACTCGTCCTGAGCGATCGACTTGCATCTGCACACCAGACTGTGGCATTTCGTTAGGATAGATCGGGTAGTTCGTTCCAGAGATATAAGTGGACCCGGCCACGCCTACACCTCGACCAAACGGGAGTCGCCGAAACTTGCGACGCCAACGACTCGCACGCTCAACTGACTGGAGGCACTCTAGGAACCCGTTCGACGTGACCCGCATTTCATTCACCGTGCGTGTGTTTGAGCCAATAAAGTTCCGGCGTCTGAATTCAAACGGGTCTAAACCTACTTTCTCGGAGAGTTTGTCAATCTGGATCTCGAACGCAAAGCGTGGCTGTACTGATCCATGTCCACGCTTCGGGCCACATGCCGGCTTATTTGTATACAATCGCGTTGAATCAAAACGATATGCTGGCATCGAGTATGGAGCGCACAGTAACTGTCCAGCATAGTACGTCGTCACAAGACCGAATGAGGCGTAGGCTCCACCATCAAGTAGAATTTCTGCGTTAACTGAAGTGAGCTTCCCTTCCTTTGTGCTACCCATTTGATACTTCATATGGAAGGGATGCCGACCACGGTGAGCGTAGAACACTTCCTCACGCGTGTAGAGGATCTTCACTGGGCGAGCTGCCAACATTGAGAGCTTGGCCACGCAGAACTCCAAGTCGAATGGCTCACTCTTTCCACCGAAAGCTCCACCCACTAGTGGCTGGAGCACCCTCACGCGTGCTGGATCTAGTTCTAACACTCGGGCCAATTCTCTGTGCAAATAGTGTGGCACCTGAGTAGCTGACCAAACCGTCAGCTTACCCACTCCGTCCCATAGTCCGATGGCGCAGTGAGGCTCAATCGGTGTATGCGTACTTCCTTCAAAAAAGTATTGGCCTTCTACAATCACATCCGACCCAGCCATGAGTTCATCAACTTCACCGAACTCCAGCTGCACCTGCTTCGTCACATTGCCGTTCCCACCTTCTTTCCTGGGTTCATGTACGTATGGCGTTGATCCATCAGCTGCCAGTGCTTCGTAGGGGTCAAGAAATGCTGGGAGCTCCCCATACTCAACCTGAATCAACTCTAGAGCACGAATTGCTCGATCCTCGTCCACGGCAGCTACCGCAGCGACTCCGTCACCTATATATCGCACACGGTTGGTGCATAAAGGATACTCGTCGGCGGTCCAAGGGATAATGCCGTATTTCGTCGGAATGTCTTCGCCAGTAATGACCGCGTGCACACCCTCTAGTTTTTTCGCCTCTGACACGTCAATCGACACTATCCGAGCGTGAGGATAGGGCGATCTAAGGATTTTTCCGTGAAGCATCCCCGGAAGCACTATATCATCTGTATAAACTGCCCGACCAGTAGACTTATCAAGCCCCTCTATCTTCCGCATCGGGGTTCCGATTAACGTTAAGTCCGACTTGGACTTACGCTTATCCGTGATCATTCGGATGACCCATCTAGATGAGCTTCGACTTGCAGCCTTTGGGCTGCGCTCATCACAGCGTCATAGATCTTAGAGTAGCCTGTGCATCGGCAAAGATTCCCGGCTAAAGCCTCCTTGATCTCTTTCCTAGAAGGAGAAATTGTATGTTCTAGGAGGGCTGCAGCAGAACATAGGATCCCAGGGGTACAGAACCCACACTGGGCAGCGCCATGTAAGTCGAATGCATCCTGTAACGGGTGAGGGCCATCTGTATCAGCCAAGCCCTCAACCGTCATGACGCTATGTCCCTCGGCCTCACAGACCGGAGTGATACAGGATAATGTGGGTCGTCCGTCTAGGATGACCGTGCAGGCACCACAGTCACCTTTATCACATCCCTGCTTGGAACCGGTGAGGCCAAGTTCATACCTCAAGGCTTCCAAAAGAGTAAAGTGCATCGGCACTCCAATCTCTTTCAGGTCACCGTTGACGTTGAGTCGCACGATCTGGGTCGCGGCTGGCATAACAAAAAGGTGGCCGCCCAACCGTGCTGCTGCAACGGTGTCGCTCAAGCTCACTGGTGGAACTCAAGCCCCGTCATGGGTAAGTTTGGCCCCAGATACACCACCAGGAGCTAAACCATGCCGTACCCGGAGATGATGATAGCACCCATGCGCCAGGACCTCGTACGAGTCGGCTTCAGTGAGATGAAGACGCCTGAAGAGGTCGACACCGTGCTCAGCGCAGACAAGGGAACCACTCTCGTAGCGGTGAATTCGGTTTGTGGATGTGCTGCAGCGATGATGCGGCCTGCGGTATATATGTCGCTACAGGGGGAGAAAAAGCCTGAAGTACTTACTACAGTATTCGCCGGCCAGGACATGGAAGCTACGGAGCGCACGCGTGAGTACATCGTCGGCTTCCCGCCATCATCTCCCTCAGTCGCGCTCTTCAAGGATGGGGACCTCGTTTACTTTATGGAGCGTCACCTAATCGAGGGCCGGAATCCAGAAGACATAGCGAATGATTTACGCGCTGCATACGAAGAGCACTGCTGAGCTAAGCAGTTTCCTTCTAGCAGGTCTCACGGATCACGAGCTCTCATAGATGCACACATGTAGCTCCTAGCTCCAGGGCGTTAGCTCAAAGAGCTAGCGACCCCTGGTCCGGTCCCTCTGGCGGGCAGCCAGTTCAACAAGCCGCCGAAGCTCAGCAATCGGATTATCAGAATCATCAACCTGGAGTCTCAGCACGACATCATTGTTGAGCCAAACCCCACCGTCTTCCTTTACGATGATCATCGCTGCCGACTGCATACCCCGACTATCACCACCAGCAGCCTGTCCCGCTTCAAGAGCGGCCTGAAGGCGAAATGACAGATGTCCATCCGTCATTTCAAAGGCCTCTACCATCATATCAACCACGTCTGGTCCAGCTAATATATTTCCTTGTGCTGATACATGAGTACCGACCCGATGCCCCGCCCAGTCGGAGGCGCGTGGCCCAGTGTGGGTTGCCACATTACCTCGGGAGTCCATCACCGAGAATTGCCGCCCGAGCTTTGTCCAATCTTCAGGACGCGGATCTGGGTCATCGGATAGGAGCCGCTCAACAATTTCCTGTGGACTCAACCCCTGCCGCAACAACTCTAAGCCTCGGGGTCCGTAGCTAACATCCACAATTGCCTGAGTCGTGATGACACCTACATTCGCCTCAGCCCACAGGACCCCATTTCCCACAGCAAAGACCCGCGACTGAACAGCCCCACCCACTTCCCCAGTAACTGGGTCATACCCAAGGATTGAAAAGGTCGCTACAGGTGGCCAGGGAGTTATCGCATCGTCAGTGGATTGAGTGTCAATCTGGCCTACCAAAGCAGTAGCACTTGTAAGTAGTGCCACTGCTATCAGGCTAATGAATGTACTGAACACTTTCATAGGTAATCCTCCCGGACCGGGGCAAAAACATCGAGAATCCTGCAAGGAGTATGGGCTACACCAGTGTGTGGCACATCCGGAGGAACCACGAAAACGTCTCCCGCTTCAAGTAGATGGGATGCCCCGTCCACTATTAATTCGAAAGTGCCCATGAGCATATTCACGACCTGTTCATGGGGGTGATCATGCTCCGGTAGCGGCTTTCCTGGATCGATTTCCCAGTAAACGTGGGTGGTGCGTTCGCTATGAACGAAGCGCCCATGATACCCCTCCATGATTTCACGAGATTTTGTTGACCAAACATCAATTTTCCCCATCATCACTCTTCCTCTGAAATTGGTCGCGTAGCAGCGAATCGCTCTAGAATCTTGACCGTCATAGTCACGCCACGACGTACATTCTCTTCTGTTACACGTTCATTGTTCCCATGAACGCCTCCAGCATCCTCTGCGGGTGTTGCTGTTGCACTGTAGCCATAGCTAACGATGCCAAGGTCCCGGAAAAAATGGCTATCCGTAAATCCCCCTTGAACCTGTGGCACAAAGCTAGCTCCCGGCAGTTCCTCTAAAGTCACGTCCCGGATCATCTCGTAAAGCTGAGTATCCGTAGTTGAGACTGCCGGCGTAAAGCCCATTAACACCTCGATCTCGACCTCAGGGCCAACCACGTCCTGAACCTCTCTGAGCCAGAGTTGAGGATCCTGATCAGGTAGCAGTCGACAATCAATCTCTGCCCACACTTCTGGTGATACTACGTTAATCTTGTTGCTCCCTTCAAAGCGTGTGATCGAACAGGTATTCCGGGTCAGTGTATGAAGTGATGGGTTATAGATTTGAAGTTCCTCCAACACTTCAGGTTCTTGGATCGCAGAGCCAAGGTCCTCAAATCGGGATTGCCAGGGCTCGGGATGCCGAGCTGCCATACCCCTGAAGTGGGAGTCAACCGCGGGAATAATACGTGCTTCGAATTCATGAAGACGCAGACGTTCCAGGGCTTCTATGAGTTTGAGTGAAGCATACGAGACAAGCGGTCGGGAACCATGCCCCGGCTCGCCCGTTGTTGTTAGGCGCAGCCAATAGGGCACCTTTTGAGTTACCTCTACGCCAAACTGTACTCTCCCTTCAACAACCGATCCACCGCCACCTTCATTGAGCAAGAAACCAATGTCATTAAAGAGCTCAGAACGATTTTCGACAAGCCAACCTGCTCCGAAAAACCCCCCGGCCTCTTCGTCAGCAGTTGCCATAAACACCACATCTCGATTGAGGGGAATGTCTGATCTGTGAAGTGCAATGAAAGTCGCTAAATGCAGGATACCACTCGTCTTGGTGTCGAGAGCACCACGGCCGTAGATATAGCCATCTCTAAGCTCCCCTGAGAGTGGATCATTATCCCAGTAACGCTCGTCCGCCGGTACCACATCAATATGGTGTAGCAGCACAATGCCCGGCCTATCACCGCCCTCGAGTCTGGCCCAAATATTCCCTCGGCCAGGCGCTGATTCAGCGATCTCGTATTCAATGCCTTCTGCTTCGAACAACCGTGCAAAGAATTCGGCCCCCCGGATCTCGTTGCCTGGGGGATTTATTGTATTGATACGAATGTATTCTTGGAGCCAACCGACTGCCTCATCCTGCAAAGCTTCAAGATCAACCTGAGCGCTAACATGTTGAGGGGCCACTAAGAGGACCAAGATCATAAGCGAACATCTTATTGTCTTTAGCATTTTTCTTCCTTCGGTGATGGTCCGGGTCCATTCTGAGTTGGAGGCAAGGTAAGATGCTACCGTGGCTGATTTGCTGGCAATTCAGGTACTCACCGCGCATTGTAATAAACGGTTTCTAAGCTTTGTGTTTATTGCCTAGTAATCGCGGACAATACGAGTGTTAAATCAAACCCCGCCCGTGAGAGCTAAAAATGATTGACCGAACAGCCCCCCAGTCCCGCCGCAAGTTTCTGAACAGCCTTGCTGCTGGTGCCTTAGCTGGTGGCGCAACGCCTAAGTTCTTATCCACCAGGGAACGCAATCACATCCACACTCTCGCAAGGCAAAAGTACCAGTCTGCTAATGACCAAATCCAACTAGCAGTAATCGGAGCTGGAGGGATGGGTATGGCCGATGTCGAAACAGCATTGAGTATTCCAGGGGTGAGGCTTGTTGCAGTAGCAGATTGCTTCGATGGCCGCCTGGCAGCAGCGCGTGAAAACTATGGGCAAGACTTGTTCGCCACCCGCGACTACCGTGAAGTCTTAGCCCGAGATGATGTTGATGCTGTGATATGTGCTACTCCGGATCATTGGCACAAACGGATTTCTGTAGAAGCACTTACGGCCGGAAAATCTGTGTACTGTGAGAAACCCATGGTGCACAGCATCGCCCAGGGTGCCGATGTTGTTAGGGCACAAAATGAATCCGGGAAAACCTTCCAGGTTGGTAGCCAGGGGATGAGTTCTCTTGGTAATGAGAAGGCAAAAGAACTGCTTGCCGCAGGCGAGATTGGAGAACTGAACTACGCTGAAGGATTTTGGGCACGCAATGATCCAATCGGTGCGTGGCAATACGCTATTCCGGAAAACGCCACTGAAGAAACAATCGATTGGGAAATGTTTCTCGGTGATGCTCCTCGAAAACCCTACGATCCGTTACGTATCTTCCGATGGCGGAATTATCGCGACTACGGTACTGGGGTCTCGGGTGACCTCTTCGTCCATTTATTCTCGAGCCTTCATTTCATCACTTCATCTGTGGGCCCACGTAAGATCATGGCACAGGGTGGACTGCGTTATTGGAAAGATGGGCGTGAAGTACCCGATATCTTGTTGGGAATGTTTGACTACCCGGAGACTGAGGCGCATCCGCCATTCAACCTCTCACTCCGTGTGAATTTTGTTGATGGTACCTCAGGGACAACATTCTTACGCCTGGTAGGAAGCGAAGGCGCTATGGATGTGACTTGGACTGAGGTCGTCTTGCGCCGAAATAAAGCTGTCAGCCCAACCGATGTCTTTAATCAGAGGAAGGCGGATGAAATGGATCAAGGGGTTGAAGCACGAAAGCAGATGCTACCGCCGGCAGAAAGCATTTTTATGGTAGAAGATGGATATATGGGTGCTCACTTCGATCACTTCATGAATTTCTTCCGCGGTGTTCGTGATGGTCGCCCGGTAAACGAAGATGCAGAATTTGGACTGCGCGCTGCGGCACCAGCACTGGCCTGTAACGATAGTTACTTCGGTGATCAGATTGTGGCCTGGGACCCCGAAATGATGGAGGTTATCTAACAGTGACCATCGTGTGGAGAACCGGGGCACGCTTAAGCCTTCTGGGTCTAATATCAGCCCTCGCGGTCTGCTCTCAGGCTAATCCAGGAAGGGACAGCGCCTCAACTGAGATAGAGCACAATAAACTCACGCCCGACGAAGTGGCCGCAGGTTGGCTTCTTTTATTTGATGGTGTTTCTACGGACGGTTGGCGTGGATACCTGAATGAATCCTTTCCTCAGGAAGGGTGGGCTATAGCTGATGGCAACCTGGTTGTCTTTGCTTCGGATGGCAGTGAAGAAGGGCTTGGTGGAGATATCGTTACCAGGGCAGAATTTTCTGACTTCGAACTGCTTTTCGATTTTAAGGTTTCCCCCGTCGGCAACAGCGGTGTGTTTTACAGAGTAAAGGAAGTCGACGGAACTGTGATGTGGGAGGTAGCCCCAGAATTTCAAGTGCTCGACGATACTGCGTACATCGATATGGGCACCATGGATATGAACAAGCACCTAACAGGAGACAATTACGACCTCCATTCATCCATGGTCACTGCGTCCAGCCCGGTAGGAGACTGGAATACTGGTCGTATAGTCGTCTCAGGCAACCAGGTTGAGCATTGGCTTAACGGACAACTGACTGTCAGGTACGAATACTATACTGACGAATGGAACGACCTGGTGCAGTCAAGCAAATTTGATCCCGCTCTCTATGCTCGATCTCCCAATGGCTCCATAGGCATTCAGGACCATGGGCATGATGTGCGCTATCGAAACATCAAAATCAGGCCATCTCTCTGATGAGAGCTGTGGGAGTTTTCCCATTGCGGCCTAGAGGAAGGGCAAGCGGTGCATTTGTCGTGCTTGCTGTATTGTCGACCACTTCATCCCTCTGTGCCCAAGAGCCGATACGAATCTTCAATGGACGCGATCTTGATGGCTGGACAGTGCACGGGACTGAACTCTGGTACGTCGATGCCGGAGACCTTATCTGCGAGAGTGGGCCCGATGCTCAATACGGGTACCTTCGTACAAACGAGACGTACACAGATTTTGACCTGACACTCGAATTCAAGCAGGAAGCCAACGGTAATAGTGGTGTTTTTTTTCGTTCTACGATCGACGGCACCATTATCAGTGGTTGGCAAGCTGAGGTCGCACCACCAGGTCTGTTCTCTGGTGGGATTTATGAATCATACGGTCGAGGATGGCTGATCCAGCCAGATCCCTCAAAAGACTCGGCACTACACATGGGTGAATGGAATACTATGAGGATTCGTGTAGTGGGTACGCGCGTCACCACCTGGATCAATAGTACGGAGATGGTCGACTTCACGGATGACAACATCGGTGCAGCAACAGGCCATATTGCCTTACAAATCCACGATGGAGGCGGAATTAAGGTTCGATGGCGTAATATCGAGGTGACAAGACTTTAAAATCAGCCTTGTGCCAGCTAGCCACTGCTAACCTTATCGAATTGGAGCTCTCACTGGCCCACCAGGTCGTGCCGTGGTGATCTCCCCCCCGTCGACCACCAGCTCTCCTCCCACAACTACATAAGGGATTCCTTCGGGTGGGATCGAAGCGTCCATGTACGTTGCCCGGTCAATTACAGTCTCAGCGCTAAAGATCGTGATGTCTGCATCCGCACCGATCCGAATTCTTCCTTTATCTAACATATCGGGAATTCGACCTTCCAAGCGCTGAGCCGGCATTAGCGTCATCTTGTTGATGGCCTCGGGCAATGTCATCACACCTTCCTCACGCGTGTACTGGCCAAGAACCTTGGAGTAAGAACCCGAAGTACGAGGATGGCCCCGCCCGTCTTCAATAAAGCCATCACTCGCAATCATAGTGATAGGACTCGCAACAGCAGTACGAGTCATTTCTTCCGTTCGACTGTGAATGATCACAGTGCCACCGGCAGCCCGCGCTTGAGCGAAAGTTTCCCTGGTTAGCCGCTCCCCTGTCGATACCAGTTGGTGTATACCGAACTGCTGTTCATCCCAGTTTTCCCAATCGTCGAAAAGAGCGGATTCAATCCGAGTCATGCCAGCACTGTAAGGGTAAGCTTCGGTCGTGACATCTTGCCCAGATGCTTGTGCATCCTCAATCGCGGATAGGAACTCATCGATTTGACCACCAGCACTCGAATTAGCATGCACAATGTGCAGAGGCGCTCCAGCCCTACTTGCTGCGCTAATAGTCGAATCGAGGCCAGCTAAGCCATTACGCATATGAATGTGAGCACTTACCCCATTCTCTCCTGCCACCCCGAACATACGCTCGACTTCTCCCATCGTGGCGCCCGGTGTATAAGCGCTTCCGAAACCGACAGCCACTGCACCCTGCATGATTCCTTCACGGATATCTCGTTCAATTTCATCAAGCTGTTGTTCTGTAGCTGTAGCACTTCCTCCAATACCAGCAGGAAGAAAGTCCCCTGGATCACCCAAAACATCCATCCGCACACGAATGTGACCGATGCTCACGCCATGGTTTACTAGCTGACCGCCTTCACGCTCGGCATACCACCCCTCCACATCAGCCGTTCCAACTTCTAGCTCGAGGGCCGTAGTTACACCATCTCTCACCATCATCCGGTAAGAATCTTCTTCCTGACCATGCTCATGCAGATCGATGAAGCCAGGAACCACAACAAGCCCCGTGGCTTGTATCACCCGGTCACCCTCAAGAGAAGTCTCAGTGATCGCAGCTATCTCACCTCCAATCACTCCAATCGTACGCACAGCGTCGAGGCCAGATTCTGGATCGATGACCCGCCCCCCCTCAATGACCAAATCGTATTGAGTACTCCCGATAGTACAACTGGATAGAAGGAGGCTCGTTAATGCGAGGGCTGTCGTTTTCAGAATCATTGTCATGTCCTCTTCCGAATCAATTTCCCAGTTGCTGCCTAAGCTCCCGCCGACCAAAGTCGGCTTGAAATAATGCCCACGTATCAGGATCTAGCCGCACGTCTACCGGCTCGTCGTTGACTGGAACTACGAAGCGATGGAAGAGGTTGGTGACCGAAACTGTCTCAATGAACCGCGGTCGTCGTTCACCTTCGAAGTAGATACCAACTTCCAGTGGAAAGTCGAACAAGCCGCCAACCTGCTGGACCTGATTGATCTCTAGATTCACGGTCCGCGATGTTGCATCATATTCCCACCATCCTGATAGGTGGGGGTTGCCACCGTCATATAACCACTGTTCTGCGAACATCTCCAAGTCCAGCCCTGAGGCCAATTCCATTGCCCTCATAAAATCATCTGTGGTAGCGGTCTGGTTAAAATATGTCGCGTAATACTCGCGGATGCCGGCCCAAAACGCCTCGTCTCCCATGCGCTTCCTGAGCATGTGTAGTATCCACGCACCCTTCTGGTACGTCGCTCCACTTGTGACGCGTCTCATGTCGTCGAGGTTGTCATGCACAATGCGATATGCCGGATCGTCCTCATACTGGGAAAAGACCCGGTCGGCTGCGCTTTTCATTCCATCTACGAATTCATCACGCCCGTAAGCGTGTTCTATAAAAAGCTGTGTGAAATACGTCGCGAAACCCTCACTTAGCCACACATCATCCCAATCAGCTTCGGTTACAGCGTTACCAAACCATTGGTGGGCTACTTCGTGAATGATGACGTTCCGCCAGCGCACAGAACGTTCACCGGTCACTGAATTCTCTCCATACATAATCGCGGTCGCAGCTTCCATTCCACCCCCAGTTGCTGGCGACGTCACATTCGCAAGCTTTTCATAGGAGAAGGGGCCAACGTACTCCGAATAGAACTCCATAACTTGTTTCGTTGGCACCGCGAAGTCGTAGAAACCTGCTGAACGATCCTGAGTATAAACCCAGGTCTGGATTGGCTTCCCACCAAAGTCATCGACCTGTTGCACTGCAAAGCGGGCGACACCTAAGACATAAAGCCAAGGTGAGATTGGAACAGACTGCTTCCAATGCGTAAGCCGCGTCCCGTCATCGTAATCAGTTTCCTCACGCAGCAGCCCGTTCGATACGACCTGGTAATGATCTGGAGCCCTGATCACAAATTCACATGTGGCCTTTTCATAAACGTGATCGATCGTTGGGAGCCAGCTCCGTGCACGGTTCGGCCAATTATCACTGAAAAATGTTCGATCTCCGTACTTATTTGGGCCGATTCTTAGCCCTGCATCTGGCACACCTTGGTACTCTATGGTGATTTCAATGCGGGAGCCAACCTGGCCGACTTCGGGAAGATCAATGGTTAGCAAATTATCCTCATGAGCGAATGAGAGTGAAGATTCGCTCGTGTAAACAGCCAAGACGCGCATTCCCTGACCTTCATCGTTCAAGCTTGTCAGGTCGAGAGGTAAAACAGTGACCCCATTACTTGTAAAGCTTACAGATACCGTGGCACGACCTAGAATTTCATCGACCTGATCACTGAGGGTGATTTCAAATCTGTAATTCTCGATATCTATCCCGATCCGCCGAGGATACGTATCGGGCTCTATCGCTGATACGGAGACCGCCGCTAAAAGTGAAAAGGCTACAAGGCAAGTGAGTTTGAGGTTGGTCACGCTACCTCCATAATGAAAATCGGACCGCCAAGATGCTTCGCTGCCTAACATTCGCGCTACCCGATAAGACAAATGAGTGCAGCGTGTTAGGCACCCTGAGTAACTAGGTCTCGCGCAAAACTCTCCAGAACGTCAGCGCACTTCTCTATCTGAGCTAGTTCCACCCATTCATCCGCACTATGCGCCTGTGCAATATCTCCTGGGCCGTAGCAGACTGCTGGGATTCCGATTTCGTTCAGCAATGCTGCATCAACCCAGGCCGTCATACCTTCTACAGGAGGAGGAATTCCATGTTCTTGACCTGCCTTGAGCAGCCCTTGTACAAGCATAGAGTCTTCTGGAACCTCGGTACCAGGTCGTTCGAGCATCTGCTCAAGTGAAGCTCTTAGGTCTCCTTCTCTCTCGCTCAGTTCATCGAGTATTCGTTGGAATTCCTGAACTACTTTCTCTGGCCTCTCACCTGGCATCGTGCGACGCTCGAGAACGACCTCACACGCATCAGGGTAAACGGATGCGGCAGAACCACCCTGGATTGTGCCCGCATGGACTGACCCATGCTTGAGGAGCGGATGAGCAGGACGAGAAGTGAGCTGTTCCCCGTAATCATCAAGCGCACTTACATAAAGCGCAGCGTGTCGGATTGCGTCGATGCCGAGATCCGGACGAGATCCATGAGCCGCACGCCCCATGAAAACCGCTCGAACCCACAGGAACCCTTTATGAGCAGGCATGACTGCTAGGCGAGTGGGCTCAGTAACAATCGCGAGATCAGCCGAAGGAGATGAATCTGCCAAAGCATACATCCCGAGACTCGCATGCTCCTCATCTGCGGTCATCGCAACAATAAGGTTTGGCCTAGGTCCTTCTTCGGTCAGACGCTTGGTCGCGGCAAGGATTGCAGCTAGTCCCGCTTTCATGTCGCAAGAACCTCGGCCCCAGATGCGGCCACCTTCTATTTTCGCATCGAAGGGTGGAATGGTCATGCCACTCACTCCCACCGTATCGAGGTGTCCATTCAATAGAAGTGTCGGACCTTCACCCTCAAGCTTTCCGACCACATTGAAACGATTGGGGCTAATCTCAGTAATCCGAGTGTCCAGCCCCCATGAATCAAGCCATTCCGCGACAAGAGCTGCAGTTTCTTGCTCACCACTTCCACCCTCTTCCAGTTGTGGATTTACAGAGGGAGTCGAGACTAGGGCACGAGTGAGCGCAATTGGATCACCAACTCTTGCCAATTCAAGTGTATCTGCGTTCAAGCTGCATCAGGGTTTTGCCCGGAGCTGCACCAAGCCTGACACCCGTTCTGATTACTCAGATAGAAGAGGGCAAACACCGGTAGTGGGTCTTATTTAGGAATGAACCAGGATACACAGCTAAAGATACTTCGGCGAATCAGGTCACCGGGTCGAATCCCTAGCCAGCTTTTCTACCAATAGTGAAGCCGGCGTTTTACTCGAAGTGAACCTTGTTTTTCTCTATATAATTTTCCCACTCCACGGGCACATCTGTGTCAGGGAAAATCGCCTGAACGGGACACTCCGGCTCACATGCACCACAATCGATACACTCATCGGGATGAATGTAGAACTGGTCCTTGCCCTCATAGATACAGTCGACTGGACAAACTTCAATACAACTCGCGTCGTTCGTATCAATACAGGGCTCTGCGATAATATAGGTCATGGCTTCACACGTTTTTCGCGTTTTATTCCAGTCACAACGGCGGCAAAGGTTTAATGGAAGTTAGGGCTTCAAGCAACCTATCATCAGCCGTCTGGGCTACTCCATTCCCGGTCGCTGATACCAGCTCGATGGTTCTCTAGTCTTGCGAGGGTAAAAAGCAAGTCCGAAAGACGGTTTAGGTAAGGTATAACGTCATCAATCACATCCTCTTGAGTACCCAAACGAACGACTGCCCGCTCTGCACGCCGACAGATGGTGCGCGCCATATGTAGGGCTGCTGCTCCTTCTGACCCACCCGGAAGGACGAACGCAGTTAATCCAGGTAGCTCATCATCGGCCGCATCAATCCATGACTCCATCTCTCCAATGCGAGACTTGTCGAGAATCGGAACTTTAGGCTGAGGGCGCAGTTCAGTTGGAGGAGACGTAGCGAGATCGGCACCTATCACAAACAGATCGTCCTGAACGGTCTCGATATGACCCTTAATCTCCTGTTCATTCACCTTTGATGCCGCCCATCCCAGTGCTGCATTTAACTCATCAACTGTTCCGTAAGCTTCAACGCGTAAATCGCCCTTCGAGACACGTCCACCTCCAAAAAGTCCTGTGTCCCCGGTATCGCCTGTGCGAGTGTAGATCTTAGGAGCCATCAACGCAGCTTGGTCAATTTACGAATGTTCTGAGCCTTCTCTAAAAGCGAAGTCGTCGCATCAGGCTTCTCCGGTATCAATAAATCTCGGATATCTAGAAGGATTTCGAGCTGCAGTTGATCCCGCTGATACTCTAAATCGAGCCGCTCCATAGCCTTCCCGTCATCGGCATCCTCTGCCGCGGTGAACGCGCCTCGATAAACGTTTTCAAGACTCTTTAAAACCCGATCTCGGTTACGCATAGCTTCTCCTCAGGCAACCCTATACGGGGAGCATGAGCGGGAATCCCGGTCCTGACTCATAGTACCCCCTAAGCGCCCCCTTCAACTCATCCCAGCAACCCGTGAAGTAATGGTCTGAATCCGGAATTCGCACCAGTCTAATGTGCTCCCCGAGACCTGTGATCAATGCTGCCGCCTCTTCACCGGTACCGAACTCATCACGTTCACCCTGAACGACCAGCACTGGTTTTTCCATGCCGGAAAGAAACGAGTAATCGTATCGTTCCAAATTGATTGGTAATCCCATTCCAAAAAGCCCTGAGACACGGCTATCCGCTGCTCCCACTCTCATACCGACCAGTGAACCAAATGAGAACCCCCCGACGATCAATGGTAATCCGGGATATTCAGCTTGTAGCCAATTGAGTGCATCAAGAACGTCGTCTTCCTCACCGATGCCTCCATCGTAGCTCCCCGTGCTGGCCCCCACACCCCTAAAGTTGAATCGCAGAGCTACGAACCCCACATCACTCAACGCTTCAGCTCCTCGGTAGACGGCCTTGGTATGCATAGTCCCACCGTAGTTTGGGTGAGGGTGACATATGACGACAGCTCCCCGAGGAAGCACTATCGGCTCTCTCAGGAGAGCCTCAAGATGGCCGTGAGATGCGGGGATCAACACTGGTGACGTATCTGGGATAAGGTAGCTATGTTCACCGGAATCATTAGAAAGGTCGATAAGGGCACCCAGCATACAACTTCGAACGACAGGCTTCCGTAAATGGGCGCACCAAAAGAGTCACAAACAGAAGTCACCGCAGCTAACGAGTTGTATTGGGGCTCTAAGCAAAGTGTGAATAAGATCGCGGAAAAACTCGAACTATCGAAGAGCGCCCTCTACGATATGATCAGCCCAAAACCTCTTGACCTAAGCTGTCCGCTTTGTGGGGGAGGAGTCGTCTACGCTAATCGAACTGCATCTGAGAAGGGTCTTGCAACTTGCCCTGAGTGCCAATGGGAGGGACCAGAAAACGATACCAACGCCTTGATTGCCGAACGACCCATCGCTCTCCCAACCTACAATGATCAAAGTGATCAAGAGGTCGTTGGCCTAGATGAACACCCCGAACAAACAAGTGCCTCGTTCCCCCTACAGCTCGATGCATCAACAACCCGCACTCTGGCGGCTGGAGCTCTCCTAGGGGCGGCGGCAGGTCTTGTGTTAGTCATTTGGACTTGGCGAAAGTAGAATTAACAATGGTTAAAGACTCGCTGCTAATTATGACGGCGTTCTCGGCCGAACTAGAGCAGCTAATAAAATGTGGAGATGCTATGAGCCGCCGGGTTCGAGGACCTTTAGGTCTACTCGTAATCATCATTATGGCTGGTTGCGGAGAGGACACCTCTGACCAACAGGGTACCGCTGCCACCACCCAGGCGCTGCTTAGTCAACCAATTGGAGAGCTTACGCAGGTTAAGCCCAGTCCGGCTTTAGGGCCCAGCTCCGGAGACGACGAGCTTCCCATAGCACTGCTAGGCTATGATCAAGGGAACCAAGATGCACTCGTGAGAATTGTAGAAATGTCAGACTACGGGTGTGGATATTGTCGTAAGTTCCACCTTGAAACATTTCCCATATTGCGTGAAGAGTTCATAGAGACCGGAAAAGTGCTGTGGAAATTCGTGCCCTTCGTAAACGGCATGTTTGAAAACTCGCTTTTCGCAACTGAAGCCGCAGAATGCGCCCTTGAGCAGGGATCACTACCATTTGAAGCTCTGAATGAAAGGATTTGGTCCGACCAAACCTCCTGGAAACGTAGTAACGACCCTGAGCCTGTATTGCGCAGTATGGCTCAAGATGCAGGCGTGGACCTCACAGAGTTTGATGCCTGTCTAAATAACGACATCAGCATCGATCGCATTGCCAGTGCAAGAAGCACTGCCACCCGGCTTGGTGTACGTGGTACACCAACCTTCTACCCAATCGGCTTCCCGCCAATTGAAGGCGCCCTACCCACTGAAGCATTCCAACAAGTCCTCGAACTCATGCACCAACAGATTAGCGGGGCGGCGGGAAACTAAGCCAGATGCTTTGATCGCGAGATTCGCTAGTAGAAGCTGCCGGCTGCGGTGGATCCCATGTATTCTGGGAGCGCTGGCTCTGCTCTCCATCGGGGCTTGTGGGTCTATCACAACTGCTAGTCTTAACTGTGAATTAACGACCACAGCCATTTCACTGCCTGAAGAACTTGAAGAAACGAGTGGTGTCGTAGTAAGCCTTGGCCAACCCGACGTATTTTGGACCCATAACGATGATGGATCGGTGCTCACTGCGATTGATTCGGATGGCGAAATCGTTTCCCGTATTCGTATAAGGCCAGCGCTCAGAGATTGGGAGGATATCGCGACAGCCAGCTGCGCTGGAGGTAAGTACTGCCTCTACCTCGCAGATACAGGAGACAACCTCGAAAGACGCTCAGGCGGCGACATAAGCATAAGGCGCCTAGAGGAGCCCGATCTCGCTTCCTCAGATTTCAGGGCAACCCCCAACCAACAGATACCGGAACTCGATGCTGATATTTTCCCTGTAAGATTACCCGATGGGCCACGTGATATTGAAGCACTTCTCGTCCTGCCTGGAGAAGACATTTATGTCACTACGAAAGGCCGCAACGGACCAGTAGCCGTATATCGATACCCACCTCCTCTTCGTCCCGACACGGTCAACCTTGAACTAGTTCAGGAGCTCTCACCAGGAGCCCGAGTAATCCCGCGCCAAGTCACAGGAGGCAGTGTCTCTCCAGGAGGTGATGTCTTAGCATTGCGCACTTATGAGTCGCTTCAGTTCTTCGAGTTCATAGCCAATAAGCTCGTTCCCATAACGGAGGGCCATATAGACCTACGTCCCCTGCTAGAGGCCCAGGGTGAGGGAATTGCAATCGGCCCAGATGGTCTTCTAGTACTTACTTCTGAGGCAGTAGGAGAAACCCCACCGCAGATGAATATCATGCAGTGCAACTTAGGTACTTCCTAGGGAACCATAGCAGCCTCTTCAAACAAGAGCCCCGGGAGCAACTCAACAGAACCGGCCGAATTAGATGTTCATATCAAGGGTGTTCTGAGAATCCACTTCTAGTGACAGTTCTGCTATAATCGCCACCATGATACTTCTCCCAAAGAGTCCCTCTTTGCGCAACTCGGGCTTCCTGGCCAGCCTCCGCCTGCCCTACCTGCTTCTCGGCACAATAACAGCCCTCACTGCAATCCTGAGTTCGCAAATTGCTGGCCAGGAAGTCGGCGAAGCCTATGAGATCCAAGCAGTGCTGGTTGATGAGGCACCGACCCTTGATGGCTCACTTGAGGACGCTGTGTGGCAACTCGCAGCACTCGTTGACATGTTCGTCCAGCAGGAACCCGACGAAGGGTCGCCCGCTACCGAGCGCACCGAGATCCGCATCATGCACGATGGTGAGACACTGTACCTCGGAGTGCTCGCGTTTGATTCCGATCCCCAAGCACTTACAGCTACTGAGATGCGTCGCGACTCGGAGCGGATTCTGTCAGAGGACAATTTTCAAGTGATCCTGGACACCTTCAGAGATTCCCGCTCTGCGTACATGTTCGTGACCAATCCCCTGGGAGCGATGCTTGATCAACAGGTAGCCAACGAGGGCGAAGGGAGCCGCTCCGGTAGAACATCCTCTAATATCAACCGTGACTGGGACGGAGCTTGGGAAGTAGCTACAAAACAAACTCCTAACGGCTGGGTGGCCGAGATTGCGATCCCGATGATTACTCTGCGTTTCCCCGAATCAGAACCACAGAGTTGGGGGATCAACCTCATGCGGAACATCGGACGTAAGAACGAGCAAGCGTTCTGGTCCCCGATTCCAAAACCGTACGGCATCACTCGCGTTAGCCTGGCTGGAACGCTCAACAACCTTAGTTCACTGAACCGAGGCCGGGATCTTAGGTTCACGCCCTTTGTGACCGGTGGAGTAAGCCGTATTCAGAGTGCAGGAGTGACGGATGATGCAGTGCAGCGAGATATCGGCATGGACCTCAAGTACGGTGTCAGTGCAGGCTTGAATCTTGATGTCACGATCAATACTGACTTTGCCCAAGCAGAAGTCGACGACGAGCAGATAAACCTCACACGTTTTCCGCTATTCTACCCAGAGAAACGAGATTTTTTCCTTGAGAATGCCGGTCAATTCGATGTTGGATCTGTAGATACCTTTAATCGTCTGGCCAATCTTTTCTTCACAAGACGTATCGGTCTCTCAGATACCGGAGAGACAGTGCCGATCATTGGCGGGGCCAGGCTAACTGGTAAGGTCGGTCGAAATAATATTGCCCTCATGGACGTCCAAACCGGCGGTGCTTTCCAGGAATCCGGCGAGAATTTCTTGGTTGCTCGCTATAGCAGGAATATTCTGGCCCGGTCCAAGGTCGGCGGCTTATTCATCAATAAGGCCGAAACCGAGGGCACTCATTACAACCGTACGTATGCCGTTGACATGACGCTTGCCCCTCTCGCGAGTTTCACTGTAGCTGGCTTTCTGGCCAAAACAGAGACCCCCTCCATCAGCACCGGTGACATGGCCAGGTACCTGAATGCAACCTGGGTCAGCCAAAGCTGGCAGATTTTTGGAGAGTTCGCTGATTTTCAAGACAACTTCAATCCTGAAGTGGGCTTTCTGCCACGCAGAGGAATACGCACAACCAAGCTCCACCTAGAATGGAATCCCCGCCCCGACAGATGGGGTCTTCGAGTGCTTTCCCCGATGTATAACATCCTCTATACGACAGACCAACAGAATCGGCTTGTGTCCCGCCGCCACCATTTCATGAGCGGAACTCAGTTCGACAATGGGGCATACCTGAACATCATATACAACCGACACTACGAACGGCTTGATAGACCATTCACAGTGAGAAGGGGAGTCGCCATCGCTCCGGGTGCGTACCGCTACGGGTCATTACGCCTTTCATTCAATAGTACCCAGGCACGGCGAATCTACTACCATCTGATGTTCTCTCCCCAGACCTTCTTCAACGGGACTCGTCTCGACATGCTTGGCACTGTAGGGGCGCGGATAACAAGCCAATTTTCTACTCAAGCTTCCTACTCTAGAAACGACATTGACCTTCCTGTAGGTGAATTCAAGGTTCACTTAGCAGCGTTTCGCATAGACTACGCCCTGTCACCAAACATCACCCTCCGCGCGATCTCTCAGTACAACTCCTCAACTGAGCAGTGGGGATCAAGCGCTCGCCTTCGGTACACATACAGACCCGGCAGTGATGTCTACCTCGTATATGATGAGGTCCGGCGTGATCCGACAGACCCTACTGGCCTGCTCGAGTTCAAAGATCGGCGGCTAACGCTCAAGGCTACGTACCTGTTGTCACGATAGGAACTCTCACTATCTGCGCAGGTGCTGGTCAAACCATTCAACCATGGCTTGCTGTGCACGCTCCCTATCTGCTGTCAGGCGGAATCCGTGATCCCCTCCAGGTATGATAATAAGCTCTGATTCCACCCCCTTTTCCTGCAGTGCTTCAAACATCACTTCACTGTTTTGCACATTCACGAGCATGTCCGCGTCACCGTGGATCAGCAGCGTCGGAGGGTCGTCAGAAGAAGCAAAAAGTATAGGGGATATTGAAGCGGCTTGACCCTCGGCAAAGTCTAGGGCCGGGAAGCGTTCGCTTGGGCCCACTATCGGCCTAAGATCCACAGGCGGGTAGTAAGCGACAACCGCTGCTACGCGAGCGGGTGTGCGCATAATCTCATCACTAGAGTCCATTACTCCATCATCTGACGCCAAGCCCAGCATAAGAGAGAGATGCCCGCCGGCACTTCCACCGTAAACTCCAAGGCGATCTTCATCAACGCCCAGTTGTTCTGAGTGCAACCGTATATATCGAAGCGCGCGTCTAACGTCAGCTTCGGCCTCCGGCACCTTATACCTAGGTGCACTTCCGTGCCGCACGGCCATAACCGTAAGCCCCTTCTCCAGTAGACCTCCGAAGCTCCGAGCGATGAGCCACTCGGGAGGGCTCCAGCGTGATACCCAACCACCACTCACCATATACAGGACAGCTCCACCGTGAGCGTTACGGGGACGAAACACATCGAATGTGAGTGCCATCCCGTCCTTATGCCCATAAACAACATCAGGGGTGACCTCGACATCGGTTTCTGATTCAGCTGACGGCCCTTGGGCCGTCAGCGAACCCGGAAACGCCAACGCTACCAGAAGAAGAAAGAAGCATGGAATCTGTTTCATCATAGAGCCAATATGCCCCCCAAAGTGCTGTTCTGCCATCGCTCCTCCCACCGCAAGCTCTGTAGGTCAGATTTCTTAGCGATTGCCTTGAAACCGAGAGAGCCCGTAATCTTTGCATTTCAGAATACGCAGTCAGGAGGAGTAACCATGAGCGCAAGGCGGCCAATCTATCTATGTGCTGCCCTGCTTACGGTCGGTGCAGTCATGGAGCTCAGCGCCCAAACTCCCTCCACATTCATCGTTGAGAGCCCGACGATGCGAACAGGGGAGATGATGCCCCGTAAGTATTCCCCTGACGGGCCGAATCTTTCACCTCCCATAACCTGGAGGGGGTTACCGGCTGAAACCCGCCAGATAGCCGTAATATGCCAGGATCACGGAGCTGGAAACCCACCCCCGTGGGTGCACTGGATCATCTACAATATCCCCGGGAATGCTACGGGATTGCCGGAGGGGATCCCCTTTGATTCCACTGACCCAATGCCACGGGAAATCACCGGTGCCACACACGGCAACAATGGCTGGGGTCTATCGATGTACCGAGGTCCGGCACCACCCAGAAACAGTGTTCATCATTACCACTTCGCCGTCTTCGCCCTGAATACTGAGCTGGACCTGCCCCCGGGACTCACCCGAAACGAACTCCTAGAAGCGATCGACGGACACGTCATTGGGGAAGGACACATGATGCCGATTTATGAGCGACAGCCAGCGGACCAGGATACGATACCAAACAACCCGATCCATGGGTCATGGAATGACTAAGAATCCTCAAAAGAAGAACCGTCCCCCTGATGGTTCAGAGCAGAAAACCGCTTCCAAAATCACACGTCGAGATCTTCTTAAGGCCGCGGGGGCTGCAGGCGCTGCCGCGCTAATTCCTACTTCGCTCAAGGGTGCCTCCAGCGTAGCTAGTCCTATCCTAGATGGAGCTATGAGAGGCACTGCGGCCATGCCCCCTGGGGCACCGCTCATGAATCTTACAGCCAGGGAGACTGAAATACTCGCGGCAATGGTCGACCGCTTGATTCCGTCGGATGAGCTTGGCATTGGAGCACTTGAAGCGGACGCCCTTGGATATATCGACCGCACCCTCAGTGAGCTCGGACCTGATTCTGTTGAGTCTTATCGCACAGGGCTCGCAGCACTCGATAGATATAGCGAATACACTCGTGGTGCCCGGTTCATCGAGCTCTCAGAGCGAGATCAGGATTCCGCCCTCATCGACGTACAAACCGGGGGAGCTTCCGGTGCCGGAGTGGGCTTTGTTGGCAGTTCGGGTTCGTTTTTCAACATGGTGAAGAGTCACACATGGCAAGGCACATTCGGGGACCCACACTATGGTGGGAACCGCGAATTCGCGGGCTGGGACCTTATCGATTATCCGGGTGTTCGCATGCGCGTCACAGAGGAAGATCAGGAGCAACTCGAAGCAGAAGAGCTAGAACCGGAACGACGTTCAGCATACGAGTTGGCCATGTTCCGGACCGGGAGGCCCCGATGATCTACACCTCCTGCCCAAAGGGGCGGTGACCGATGCCAAGGCAACTCAGGTCAACCGATGTCGTTATTGTTGGAATGGGCGCAGCCGGAGGCGTAGCTGCGCTACCCTTGGCTGAAGCAGGACTGGATGTGGTGGGTCTCGAGGCGGGTACCTGGCTAGACCAGCGTGACTTTGCACCTGACGAGATCCGTAACAACTACCGTGACTGGCCGATGCTCGTAAAGAAGTGTGAGAACGAACGACCCACATCCCGAGCAACATCCGCAACGAACGCCAACCGTGTAGGCGGACACCCGATGATGAATGCGGTTGGTGGAACCGCAGTCCACTATTGGGCACAAAGTTGGCGCCTCAATCCTTGGGATTTCCAGGTTGTAAGCGAGACTACACGTCGCTACGGGCGGTCCAAGATCCCATCGAATTCAACTGTTGAAGATTGGCCGTTTGGGTATGATGAACTCGAACCCTACTACGACCGGGTCGAACGCGAGATCGGAGTGTCAGGACAAGCAGGCAACGTTGGCGGCCAGATCGATTTGAAGGGGAATAGGTTTGAGGGACCCCGGAAGCGACCCTATCCCATGCCCCCCCTACGTTGGACGGGTTTTCTTGAAACGATGGCTGACGCTGCTCACTCACTCGGGTGGCATCCCTTTCCAGGTCCCGCAGCAATCAACTCCGAGCGTTACGATGGCCGCGCCGGCTGTGCCTACCATGGCTTTTGTGCCAAGGGCGGCTGCCCCGTCAACGCAAAGAATTCACCGCACCTGACTACAATTCCGAAAGCTCTCGACACTGGCAATCTGCGGATCGTGACCCAGGCCCACGTAACAACCCTCGAGATGGACGGTGAGGGCCGGGTAACAGGCGTGAACTATGTGGTCGGGAACGAGGAGTACTTCCAACCGGCTAAGGTCGTACTGCTAGCCTGCTACACGTACGAAAACGTGCGGCTGCTTCTGCTCTCCAAGTCGAGTGCCTATCCGGACGGTCTATCAAATAATCACGGACAGGTCGGACGTCACTATTTCAGCCACCATCAAGGTGCGGCCGTTAGTGCGCTCTTCCCGTTTGACCTCAAGTCTTGGTATGGACTGCCAGCTCAAGGCGTCGCGATTGATGACTGGGCTGATGACAACTTTGACCACGCAGGGCACGACTTTATCGGAGGTGGTAACCTGTGGGTGATGTCTGACCGACGACCGATCTCAGCGGCGAGCATGAGCACCTACGGTAACGGACGGAACTGGGGCTCCGGATGGAAGCGGTTCATTCGGGAAAATGCTGACCGTTCACACTCGTCTTACATCCAAAAAACGACACTCCCTTACGAAGACAATTACCTCGATCTTGATCCTACCGTCACCGACGAACTTGGCCTCCCGGTGATTCGGATCACCGCTCAATTCAAGCAGAACGAGCGTGCGATAGCCGAATTCACCCAGAATCGTATGGAGGAATGGTACCGGGAAGCGGGCGCTATTGAAGTTACCCGGGGCGGGCTTGGTAACTCGATGGGCATCTCCACACACGCCTACGGAGGCACCCGCATGGGACACGACCCGGAGACGAATGTTGTTAATCCGTGGGGCTTTTCACACGAGTCGCCGAACCTAGGAATCCTTGGTGCCTCGGTGATGGGAACGAGCGGTGCACGGAATCCGACGCTTACGTCACAGGCACTCGCTTGGCGCAGCGCAGCCCACCTCGTCGAGAACTGGGAAGACGTTTCCAGCTAGACTGACTGCCGAATAGAGAACAAAGCAAGGCTTAGAAAAGCAAATGGGTACGGGAACCTTCGCAGCGGTAGTGATCGTTGGAGTGATGCTCTTATTGCTTATCTCGACTTTTATTCGTCAAAAGAAATCGGACGAGGCAGCAATCCGACGAAAAGTAAGATCGACCCTTATAGAAGAGACGACTGGCGTCTCTATTAATGAGCGGCTAAAAGCGAAGAGGAAATCAATCTCGCGTCCTGAAAATGTTGATTTCTGTGAACTACGTTCTGCCAAGAGACTTGATCTGCCCGAGCGTGTGGATGGGTGGCTCGACCTTGAGGGCCTGACTACGTCGCGGGGACTGAAGCTACCTGAGCGGGTGGGCGGAGACATTTACTTCTGGTCCCTGTCCAAATCTGAGTACGACCGACTATCCCACGGCCCCGTTCGGATGGGCGGCAAAGTCCGCTTCGAGCCGTTAGTCGACTACACTCAGCTTAGGTTCAGCAACTAGTTCCCCCCGAATAGTTCTCCGAAGAAATCCCCTGGGTTCCAGGTGGGCCGTGCCGTTTCCTGAGCTATGATGTAACCAGTCAAGAAGTTCACGCGAGTATGTGCAGCACCTGCTTCAAAATCGAAGCCTTGGTCAACCTCATCAAAGGGTGTGTGATACAGGTTTTGGCGGAACGCCGTATTGATCGCTCCACCATCTAAATTTGGATCCCCTGTCTCAAAACCGCTCTTGATGAACAGCGATGGAATGCCGCGTCTCACAAAACTGAAATGGTCACTCCGGATGAACAGGACCTGTTCGGGTATTGGATCCGGCCCGATCGCGAGTCCGAGATGTTCTGATGCAGCACGGACCGGTGAAGCCAGGGTCGAGTGTTCCGCCCCATATGGAACAATGTCCCGTAGCGGATGAAAGAGGAACGGCATATCTAAAGAGAAGCTCGCAACCAAGCTCGACCCGGGCATCGTCGGATTCTCAACGAAATAGTCAGAGCCGAGCAACCCCCACTCTTCTGCCGTCGGGATCAAAAACAGAACTGACCGCCGAGGTTTCGTTTCCAGGCTCGCAAACGCCCGAGCGATCTCAAGGACAATCGCTGTCCCCGAAGCATTGTCATGGGCACCATTGTAGATGGCATCCCCTTCTACCTCGACCCCGATCCCAAAGTGATCAACATGGGCTATGTACACGACGTGTTCGTCGCGAAGCACGGGGTCACTTCCCTCAAGGCGTGCTATAACGTTCCAGCTATCAACCCTGCGGTGACTACTCGTTGTACCGATCGACACCTGCGTCGCTAGATCAAATGCCTGTGGTGTGCTTTCCGCTGCTGCGCTGAAAGCTTCTTCAATGGGCTGTGGTGCTCCCGCAAAAAGCGCGCGAGCTGCAGGGTGGTTGAGGGAGGCCGAGCCCAGGATCGCCAGATCACCTCGGTTGGGATTGCCGTCATCGTCGAGCCATGCAAAGCTCCCGCGTTTTGAGCGCGCTAGATTGACCTCCCATCGGAACCTCGGATCCCCCGGGTAGGTGAAGCTGAGAATACCCACAGCGCCACGAGCTATCGCCTCACTCTGCTTCGTTGCCCCTGAGGAATAGTATGCTCTCTCATTACTGGGGAATGCTGGTGGTGCCCCAGTAAGATACGCCACGATTTTCCCTTCAACATCAATGTCGGCGTAGTCATCATAGCCAAGTCCGGGAGCACTGACTCCATACCCTACAAAAGCAACAGCGGCCTCGGAGACGCTCACGGTCTCCCGAAGAGGATCAGGGCTCAAGTAGAAATCCGCGCCGTATTCGAGTTCCTCAACACCGGAAGGCGAAAAGATCCGCATGCTGCTCCCTCTTTCGATCACAAGACTCTCACGAAGAGGGACAGGCTGTTGATACGTCCCATCAATACCCGCTGGATCCAACCCAAAGGCACTAAGAGATTCCTCCACATACTGGGCAGCTCCGCTGAAACCTCGGGTTCCTGGGGCTCTCCCCTCAAGAGAATCATCCGCGAGCACCCGGATATGATGGTCGATCGCCTCAGGCCGAATCTCGCCCAGAGCCGCCTCGACGCTAGGTGTATCGAGCGCTACGGCTTTTGACTGTTCTTGGCTTCCGCAACCAGTGAGGAGGAGAAAAACCGGGATCTGCCACGCTATGGGAATGAATCGGTTCATGAAGACTGCCCCTCCTCTAAGAAAAATGCCGCCTGATTTCTTGAAATCATTCGTTCTTTGTTCTCTGGCTGGACCGGGAACGTTGGTAAATCAGGGTGAAACAACCCCTCAAGATCATTAGGAATCCCACCCAGCCCCATACCTGCCCTGAGACTCCCTTGGGATCAGTAGCAAAACCCCAAGCTGTGGTCTCAGCAACCAGAAGACTTCCTAGACATATCAGGATGTAACCCGATCTGGTGGTCCCCTCATACCAAATCCTCTTCACTGCTTAGCAGGGGTCGTAAGTAACCGTCTCACCCCATTCCAACCACTCACCACACTTCTCGTTGTCTTTGTACATCCCCTTGTCCCGCAACTGGCCATTCTCGTGGTAACTCTCAAATAGTCCTTCCTGAACCCCATCCTTATAGGTCGTCTTCTCCCACAGCTGACCGTTGTCGAGATATATCTCTAGAGGTCCGTCTATCTCACCATCCTTGTAGGTACCCTTAACTACTAACTGGCCCCCTTCGTAGTAAGTCTCAAAAGGTCCGTCAGGTGGCCCACCGCAGCTCACTACTAGCACCAGACCGGCCAGCGATAGAATCCGGTTCATCTCACTACTCCTTCAGGCTCCTCAACAGGGGTCGTAAGTAACTGTCTCACCATACTCCAACCACTCACCACACTTCTCGTTGTCTTTGTACATCCCCTTGTCCCGCAACTGGCCATTATCGCGGTAGATCTCCCACAGTCCGTCTCTCTCTCCGTCCTTGTAGGTCGTCTTCTCCCACAGCTGACCGTTGTCATGGTACATCTCCCTTACTCCATCTAGCTCTCCGTCCTTCCAGGTCCCCTTCACCATCAACTGACCATTGTCGTGGTACATCTCTCTCGGTCCATCGGGGTTGCCATCCTTGTACGTCTCCCTCGTCTTCAACTCCCCGTTTTCGTGGTAGGTCTCCCATGCTCCATCCAACTCCCCGCCCCTGTACCTCCCCCTTGTCCTCAACTCCCCGTTTTCGTGGTAGGTCTCAGATGCTCCGTCCAACTCCCCGTCCTTGTACCTCAACTTCAACAACAACTGACCATTCTCTTGGTACAACTCATATGGTCCGTTGAACTCGCCGTTCTTTAGGGCCCCCTGCGACTCCAACTGACCATTGTCGTAGTAACTCTCGAACGGTTCGCCTGTCGGGCTACACCCGACCATTAGAACAACACCGATCAGCGAGAGAATCCGGTTCATCTCACTACTCCTTCAGGCTCCTCAACAGGGGTCATAGGTGACCGTCTTGCCCTCAAACCACTCACCACACTTCCCTCCGTCATTGTAGGCACCCTTCTCATATAACTGACCGCTGTCGTAGTACTCCTCAACTGGTCCGTCCTCCACACCATCCTTGTAGGTCCCCTTCCTCCTCAACTGACCGTTGTCGTGGTAACTCTCAAACGGACCGTCCCACTTTCCGTCCCTTAGGGAACCGGTCATTCTTTTCCCCATGTTCTCCCCGAACACAGGACCAGAATAGGGTTGGCCGTCCTCTGGGTTTAGATACAACCCATCGACTCCTCGAAGAGTCCCCATATCCCTCGGTTCCAGTTCTTGAAGAGTCTCCATATCCCGTGGTTCCGGTCCACCACACCCCACCACCAGAACCACACCAATCAACGAGAGAATCCGGTTCATACTTTACCTCCTAAGACCATCCACCTTCTCAGATTACGTTGACCTCCTGAGAAGGACCAGTTTCACCCTCCGGATGACCCTCAAATATCCACCTTATCCAGTTGGATAAGGTTTGGATAAGGTGGATAAGATCCAATGATACCAACGGTTTTCGGGCTATCTACGGGTTGATCCAGTAGTTCACTTTAATCATCAAAACATTGTCTGCAGCAATGTTGAACATGTCATCTAGGTCCCTACCCAAATCGAAGGTTCCAACCCACCGCTCAGCTCCATCCTGTCCGTGACCCGTGATCGAGTTGATCCGACGCTGTTGCCACACAAGGAACAGTGTAGCTCCTGGCCTCCATTCCCACCGAAGCACTGCATTCCCCAGCAAGCTTCGGTAGCTAAAGTCCCGGTCAGAGACCCGGAAGTTGGCAGCGGGTCCGGCTCCGTCAGGGTCGATATTGTAACGCCCATCTTGGTCCTGAATTACCGTTCCCGCGTCTGTACCATAATTCTGGAAGTCAAATGTTCCAGGGGACCGAAATTCTTTCAGTCCACCGTAGTCACCGACTGAGATGAAAGGTTCTACATACAATTGGAGGGAAAGCCTGGGCGAGAATGTGGCGTTCACTCTGGTCACCATTGAGAACCGTGTCCGGTCCAATTCACCAAACACATACCTGGAGCCAAAGGTCCCAACAGCAAAGGGGTCCTCAATCCGCTGCATGTATTGAGCTGTCGAATACGACCTGGTATAAGATGGCCCGAAGCTGAACTGCAAGGTCTCTCTGACACGCGCGTTCACATTCAGCTGTACACTCCTGTTCCAATCCCCGGCTTCGTTCGATCTCCATGAGTATGTGAGCCGGGGGACGACAGCTTTTCTTCCGTCTGAATTGAGATTCACATTCCCGGCAAAGCTACCCGGCGAACGCGCCATGGGCCCACCTCTGGTCAAACGATCATCATCGGTCCAGGGATCGATCTGAACCCTCATCGAAGTGCGCCAGTAGTTAAGGAACTCAAATGAAAGACTACTGTTTACGTTTGCGAAGACCCGCTCACCTGCAAAATTCCAGACAGCGTCTGGACTAATGCTGACATTCCAGGACCGCAGAATCCTTCCGGGGTCTATCTCATTAAACTGGTAGTGCGTATCGAAGAGAATGCGGTCAGCATGCGACTGGAACCCGATATCATTGACCTCGAACCCTGGGCCCACGAATGCGATACCGTTCCGCATCGTGAACGTGCCCGCCTGTTTTCCGATATATCCCATCGCGTAATACCCAGTCAGAGATGTGGCGAACGGATCCACCTCCAAGTGTCCAGCATCTGGTCTTTGATAGTAGCGGGCTGACGCACGTTGGGTGCGCAAAATTTGCTCTGCATCACCACGCACATAGCTACCGGCCAGGGCTCCGCTAAAAAGCCACATCCGATCTGTCGATTCGTGGGCAAAATCGATTCCTCCGGAGTAGGCAGAGGAATGCAATCTGTTGACTAGTGTTGTTCCTGAGAGGTCACGGTTTACGGCTGTGCCTATCACACCAAACCGAGTGGCTCCTCCCTCTACCTGGCGGCGCAATCTCATAATGAAATTATTGGCTGCAGGCTCTACTAGAATTTCTTGAGATCTGCCATCAGCAGTCGTATAGGAACCCACCTCTGTTCCTGTAACCGCTTCCATAATTCCTAAGGACCAGCCATTGCCAACTTGTCCCGTGACTTTGGCTGCCCCGAGGATCGTTGTGGCATTCGGCACCTGGGAAAAGATGGCATCCGAGGGAGTACGCCCTCTGGGCGAACGACCAATTCTTCGTGAGTAGGCTAGCTGCGGTGGCCGGCCAACGCTTCCCATCGGCCCACCTTCACTAAAGCTGAAGATACCCGCTCCTTCCACGAAAAAAGCGCGTCTTTCAGAGAAGCGTGTCTCAAACGCTGTGAGGTTAATCACCGCTGGATCTAGCTCCACCTGCCCGAAGTCTGGATTAACTGTTGCATCCAAAGTCAGGTTGGATGCGAGTCGATATTTGAGATCCAGGCCTGCTCCTCCAAAATGATCTGCCCCGCTCCGGTATGGGTTATCAGGACCCAGGCCACCACGCTTTTCACTTGGCCCGTACTCTCCACGAGCAACAATATACGGGAGCATTTCTAAGCGCTGACCGGGCTGTATCCCTTCGATCCCATGCAGATGACCGAATCTAGATACCCCTGAGCGTTCTAGGTTCGGAGTAAACGGGAAGGTGGCATTCTCTTGATTCCGATGAATGTTCCGTTCGATCTGGACTCCCCAAACCTGTTGTTCTTCTGGGCTAAACCGGAGCTGACTGAAAGGGATGCGCATTTCTACAACCCACCCCGAATCAGAAACAGAAGTCGCTAGCTCCCACACCGGATCCCACGACGTATCGCCTCTGCCGGTTCCATTCCTGCTTACTGTCGCATCACCTTTCACCCCGGAAGGGTTGGTCCAAAAACGGTAACCGGTTTCGTGATCGTGATAACTGTCGATCAGAAATACAAATAAATCTGAATCACCCAATTGAGCATCACGACGTGCTAATCTCGTTGTCACTGGATTCCGATCAGTGAGCTGAGCACCGATGTAAATCGCATCTTCGTCATAGACGATGCGCACCTCAGTCCTCTCACTTACGGGCTCACCCTCGAATGGCAAAGTCTGGAGAAAGTCTGAAATCGGCGATACTTGGGACCAAACCCCCTCTTCGAGAAATCCATCAACCGTTAACGGTTCGTCCGCTTGAACTGCTTGGGCGATCGGCGCTGACTCATGATCATAGCCACCATCCACATCACTACCCTGCCGGTCTTGCTCAACCTGTGATGCCGAGGCTGGCAAAGAAGTCAGAGCCAGGATACCGAGCAAGGTAGAGGTCACCAGCGAGTGAGACCAAGGGCGCATGATCTTATCGATGAGGATGAAGGTGGGCGTCAGAATGTTCTTGCAGGATGTGAAGTACAATATGAGCGTTTACCTAGCAGGTAACGGTACTTGAGCGGCGGAGAACCTCCAACGGGTAGGCCTATCCGCGCAACCTAGTTAGGGCAACTAGGAACTCCTGACAGCTCACTTGTCCTAAGCAGGTTGTGCACACTTCATCTTAACTGGGCTAGGTTTTTGGAATGAACACAGATGTCGCACTCATTGCAGTCTCAGGCCTGTTCGTCGTGTTGGGCTCAATGACCCTGCTTTGGCTCATCAGCTTACGGCTCAAAGACGCTAGCATAGTGGATCCGTTTTGGGGCCCGGGCTTTGCAATAGTAGCGGCTACTTACTACCTCGTAGACGGCAGATATCTGAGCCGCGGTACTCTGATTTTAGTCCTTGTCACTCTCTGGGCGGCCCGCCTTGGCTACCACCTATATGTTCGAAATAGGCGGGAGGGTGAAGATCCGCGCTACACAGCCATGCGAAAGGCCCGTGGAAAGCAATTTCCGTTGATTAGCCTGTTCACCATTTTCTGGTTTCAAGCCTTTCTACTGTGGGTGATATCCTCACCCATCCTCGGCTCTATAGCCTCACAGGCACCGCTCGGATTCTTTGATATTCTTGGGTCGCTTGTGTTCTTAATCGGGCTAACCATCGAATCGATTGCCGACAACCAGCTCACTTTGTTCCGGTCTGTGCCCGCCAACAAAGGTCACGTACTCGACACAGGATTGTGGCGTTATAGCAGGCATCCAAACTATTTCGGTGAAGCTATGCTCTGGTGGGGGCTTTATTTGATGGCTGTTGCTGCTGAAGCCTATTGGACTATCGTGGGACCTGCCCTAATTACCTTCCTACTCCTGCGCTTCTCGGGGGTCCCGATGCTTGAAGAGGGGTTGCGCGCCTCGCGGCCTGGCTACGCCGAATACATCAAACGAACATCTTCGTTTTTTCTCTGGCCCCCGAAGAACTAGACTCCTGGGGTCTTCTTAGTTGGCCAGACTTCCCACTGAGTATCGCTTGATTACCTGGTGTAGATCACGATCGCTCCGTTACCGGCAATTGTACCAAAACGGAAGGAAGCATCAACGGGATTCAGTACTTCAATTCGGTCAATAAAGTTTGGGTCCATATCGATAATTGCTTGCTCCGGATAAGGCACCGGAACATCATTGATAAACACTGCAGCTGGAGCGCATCCTTGGCCTCCAGATCGCCGACTGACCTCGATGCAGAGACCCGGCCTCGGTACACCAGTAACTGGATCTACCGTAGAAATCTCCCGAATCCGGAGGCCCGGTGCCTGGACGTTCCTGAGTAAGTCTACGGTTGCTGTGGTCCTCGGGAGTAGTGCATCAATCTCTTCGCGACTTATAAAGTCTGCCCTCTTGGCATCGTTTAGGAGGCTTGTGCGCCCGAAACGGGTTCTGGCCGTAACAACAAGACCATCTATTTCAAGGGCTTCGACAGCCAGTCGCACTTCAATATCAACAACTTCTTCACTGAAGATCGTGACAGAGTCTGTTCGCTGCTCGAAGGCAATGTGGTCGGTCGTCACTAGATGCCGACCAGGAGGAAGGTCGTCTATTATAAAACGGCCCTCTTGGTCGGTGAGCACTAGACCTTGGGTTCCGGCCACTGTGATGGAAGCACCCAGTATGGGTTCCCCCGAAGCAAAGTCTTCCACATATCCGCTGAGGGTCCCCTCCGCAGACACCAACATCTCAAGATCTTGGATCTGACCCAAACCTGCCCCGACTGAGATTACCACGGTCCTTCCCGAGCTTCGGCCGAAGTGAGGCTGGAGATTCATTTCTCTTTCAGCTGGCACGTTGCATATCCGATAATACCCGCTGTCATCCGTGTTCACCTCGGTTGGCCTACCGATCCCTACACCAAACCTTGAAGTGGCCACTGGCTCCAGGGTGACCAGTGCTCCAGGCATGGGCACACCCGTGAGTGAGTCCGTTACAATCCCAGAAACCGCGCCATACCCTGGTCCGGATTGCTCAATTACACACCATCCCGCAAGCAGCGTCGTCTCCGAAGGTACTGCGAGCTCAACAGTAATTGTCTCACCACCCTGGAATGTTACCTGCCGTGACGGAGGACTGACTCCTAACTCTTGAAGCCTCGGATGGAAGAATGAGACCCAGTGTGTCCCTGCTATAATGCTGTCTAGGGTAAATCTGCCGTCCTGTCCTGACTCAGTTGCTGAGTTGGTGCCGATGACTCCCACTCGGGCCCCAGCCAACGGGCCCATGGATGTACTGTCGTAGACGATCCCGGTGAGCCCTGCTGTGTTCTGTGCTCTTCCTGGCAGTGTATCCGCTGCAGCCAGAATCAAAAGAGCAGCCAATACTGCAGTTGAGCGTTCCCAAAGGTTCATCTGATTCTTGATCTCGTCACAAACACGTTAAGCAAGCTATCTCCTGACTATAACCTAGCCCTCACTAGAGCCATCTCAGCCCATGACCATTCGACCAATTCTCGTTGAATATTGCTCAAAAGTCACTCACCAACGATCACCTGATTAATTACACACTCCGTTGTGGAACAGGCACCGGACCTGGGAATTAGTACCAGCGGTTAAGCGCCAGGGTTCATCGTCGACCTCCAGGTATCCGGGCGGAAGGCACCTTCCTTGCTCTAACTTATACGAACCAGTTAGCTCCAGATATCGAAGAAATCAACTTTTTCCGACGTCTCAACAGGAGCCCGTGGCGGACTCCCAGCAGTCAAGTAGTGAAGAAGAATGTTGGCGGCCTCGCCAGCTACGACCTCTATCGGCGCAGGGCCACCAAGAGCCGCCTGGTCTCCCTGAATCATCCCTTCCGCGGCGAGAAGACCCAGCCTTACCGCAAGATCCGGCTCAGGGTGTGATATTTCACCCTGACACGTAAGCAAGATCTCGGCTACATCCCCTAAGACCCGATCCCGAAATCTATTGTAGGCCACCCCATTCATCCCTTGTGCCTGATCCAGTGCCTGCAGGTAAACCGCCCTAGATACCCCAATTTCCACCAGCAGGCTTACTGAACTCTCTGCGATATCTTGTAAATCGATTTCTGACCAGTTACGAGACCTGATAGCGCTATCCCAACGTTCTAGAGCTTCGTCCCATAACCTCTCGCCAAGGTAATCCAACAGGTCTTCCTTACCACTGAAGCGAGCATAAAAGGAACCGACGGATGAATGAGCTCGATCAACTACGGTTTGCACTGTGAGGGCTTTATGGCCCTGTTCCCCAAGAATCTCCAAGGCGGCCTGAACAATACGCTCAAGAGTCTTCCTAGAGCGTGACTGTTTGGGAGGATTAAGATGGTTATCGCCGGACACCGCGCCTACTCGTGACAAAAACTAGAATAAGGATTCTATATAATCTGTCGGCTCCGGCTTCGCAAACCCCAGACCACCTGATTTATGTTGTATTCAGGTTCTCAGCCGCTATCTATCTGGCGGGATATATCACTCTACCATCTAGATCATCCGGCATTGTTGCTATACCTGCCAAACGTGCCAACGTCGGGGCTATATCGATGGTATAGGCCGGCGCATCAGTTACTCCCGCATCAATACCCTTACCGAAGAAAATCACTGGGACATGCCGATCGTACCAATAAGGTGTTCCGTGACTGGTCCCATTGGCACCGGAAAGGAGCTCGCCTTCTGCATAGCGGGTCTCTACACCATAACGAGAGAGAGAGCCAAGCCCCCTCCCTGGGTAGTAGGAGTTTCGAAAAAGAATAGCGAACGAATCAACTGGCTCGCCGGACGTTAATTGCTCGTGCGTATAGGCCTTTGCCACGGTTCCATCGGCTTCAAGCTGTCTAGCTAGCCTTTCGGCAATGTCCTCTGGTGCTCCTCCCTCGGCTAGGGCAGCCTGCAGAGCGCTAGAACGGCTCCGGAACCTTTCTCTGGCATTTATCCGACGAGCTGATGTATTCCCCTGTTCTTGTGCGTATTCCGGCATAGTGGCGACCCCGTGGTCCGCAGAAAGAGCCGCCACCCATTGGCCTTCTCCTACATTCGCATCGAGATAGCTAAAGAACTCACCTAGAATGCGGTCTAAGTGTATAAGATTCGAGAGTTGCTCCTGACTGAGTGGCCCAAACAGGTGCCCTACGTAGTCCGTGGATGACAATCCGAGAGCAAGGAAGTCAACACTCCCTCGTTGCCCTAGTTCAAGCTCTCTCATGGCTGCCTTAGCCAATTCTAGTACGGCTTCATCAGACTTGGGGGAGTCAAAAACCCACTCATAATGGTCACGCTCCTCGAGGGAGCTTATGTGAGGAAATGTTGAGCTTCCTCGCCGTTCATACTCTGCAAAGTCTGGACGGGCTAGGGATTGCATTTCTACTGGAACCTCCGTATCCCACACACTGTCCGCCACAAGCATTGTCATGACTTCTTCATTAAAACTCTGCACCCAGCCAGGATAGGTTTGAGCGTAATAGTGTGAAGTGACGAAGCGGGCCTCGTCGTGCAGCAACCAATAAACATCGGAATTTGTCTGCCCAGCGAGGGTAATCGCGGAGCGATCCTTCGCAGATACTGACACTGACAGAGCATTTTCGTCCGCCTCGCGTATCCAATCTGCCAATCCACTACGCAGCAAATTCTTAGGAGATCTGCCGGGGATCCCGTCTGAGTCTTCAAATCCGAGGATTGGGCTTTCATCGTCTGCTACGGAATAAGTTGTTCGCCACTCCTCACCCACCTGCTGCGACCAGCTGTTGGCTACAACCCCGGAACGAGAAGGTGGGACGCCCGTCGAAATCGATGAATGTCCTGCAGCGGTTTGAGTTGCTGCGAAAGGATGTGATGCGTTGGTGTACCGGTACCCCTCATCGATCAAGCGCCGCAAGCCACCAGAAAAAGCTTCATCAAACTGGCTGAGCATGTCGCCGCGCAACTGGTCCACCACAAGTAAGACGACCAGGTTGGGGTCGTCCGATTCCTGGGTACAACCCTGGCCGACAACTAACACCGCACCGAGCATAATACTGCCCGCAACATTCTGAATCCTGCTGTTCGGCTTGTTCACTTTTTCGTGCTAGGCTAAAGGGGGAAACTGGGGTAAGTGTACACCTCTAGATTTGAACCGCCATCCCCTACATGCTGACCTTGCGCTGCTTAACATTTGTTCCAACTGACATTCATGGGCACGCTATGCTGTTGACACTCCACGTCCTGAAATCTCTATTTCTTGCCCGTGCGTGCTCGCATGCTCAGTACTAATCCGGCGTAGCTCAGTTGGTAGAGCAGATGACTGTTAATCATCGGGTCACAGGTTCGAGTCCTGTCGCCGGAGCTTGTGTATACTATAAAGCTAGGTCCGACTAGGACTTACGCTATTCGCTTAGAAATCCACATCGTTCGGTACACGGCAGTACCTATCGCGCCCGTAGCGAGAATTATTAAGCCAGCGGCGAGAAGCATGCCTGGTTCATATCCGAGGATTGGATCAAGGATGCCGCCCAAGCCAACCAGAAGGATCCGTTCGGCCCTCTGCATAATACCCGCCTTGCATACGACCCCTAGGCTCTCACCTCTAGCGCGTGTGTAACTCACGAGCAGAGACCCTCCGATCGCTAGAGCAACCACGATCGTCAGAGTTACTGACTCACGGTAGAAAACCGCGAGTCCGACGAATGCACTAACTTCAGCGAATCGGTCGAGGGTAGAATCAAGGAACGCACCCCTCGGTGACGCTAGTCCTTGACCTCGGGCGACTCTGCCATCTAAAACATCAAGTGCTCCACTGAGGAGTAGGAGCCATCCACCAGGGTTGAGATTGCCATTTCCGAAACAGAAACCAGCCCCGACTCCGAGAGCCACCCCAGTCAGATTGAATGCGAGGGGGGCGATTCTTAGCCCAATAGCTAGGCGCTCTACCGGACCTAAGAACCAATAGAGCCAGCTCCGCACGAATGAGCCAAGAAGAAAGTCTCCTCGATCACCAATCTCATTTTGGTCTTCCCGTCGATAAGCCCCAGTAACAACGAAGATAACTGACGAAAGGAAGGTTATACCAACGACAATCACTAATCCCAAAAGTTCAGAACTCAAAGCTCGGCCTCATAATCCGGCAAGTAACTCGACTGTGCTCTGTTAGTCACTGGCGAAGATCCTTCTTCGGTCTCGAGAGGAAAAATGTGATTGCCCTGGGCCAAAGGAACAGCAGTGGAAATCGGCGTTCTAGCCATGTCAGCTTGATTTCCTGCCCGCTGTGTCGCTCCGCTTTTCTCACTATATACGGTAACCATTCCTCAAAAGTCACAGTGTGCTTTAGGGTTCGTATCCCCATTCTCACTTTCGACCGCATGAAGTGCAATTGCCATCTCAGCGTTTCCCAAGTGCTGGAGGGTGCGGTTAATCGATACCGACCTTCCTCAGCTATCATGATCCCTTCTTGCTCTGCGTTAGAAAGCACAGGGCCAAGCACCTCGAGAAAGTGATCCGTCTGCGCTTCATAGGTGTGTTTGTGTCGGTCAGTCGCTTCTGGTCGAAATTCTCCTCGATAGCATACCTCAAGTATACGACGACCCAAACCGTCAGCATTGACTGGCTCAGTGAGGTAGGGGGCCATCCACATGAGTACGCGAGCTCTCGCACCCGCCATAACAGCTTCCACCCATTCCCTATCTTCATCAGAGGCAACCCAGATAACTGCCATCCTCTGAACTAGTCTACTGAGTAGGTAGTGATCCTTAGGTCGTGGCCCGAGAGCACGTTCGAGATGATTTCGAGTAACGACATTACACTTCGCGACCCTGCCCGTGTCCTCTTCTGGGGAATAGGCAATCACATTGGGAGGTAAGATGTGCGCCATGGTTGATATCAAGCGCACTGACCCCCGCAGGTTCCCTGAATTCTTGAGGGCAGAATAGAATGCTCTATAGTCGTCTACTAGGACAATGAAATCGTAAGCGCTATAGCGGTTAGGGCTCGTTCCATGGAGGTGTGAACCATACAGCAATACGCACCGCACCTGGCCTCCTCCTGCTTGCACGAGTCCACTTGCGAGCTCGCGAGCACCAACTAATCCCGACGCTACTCCATCTGTCATGCGACGGACTCTCCACGCATCTGGGCAAGGCCGGCCACCATCTGCTTCCGAACTTCTCCTATGAACGGATCCGGATCTAGTGTGGGGTCATTCCACTCAAGCTCACTCACGAATGCAACCTCACCATTCATCTCGTTTATGCCACTAAGAAAATTCTTGAACTTCGCATATTTCCAGAAGCCGTCTCCAACAAGTACATAGACCTTCCAGGCACGAGCCTGAAGGATCCGCCTGAGCCCCGCTTTCTTGAACCGACCGATATTACCATCCTTCGTCCTGGTCCCCTCTGGAAAAATCGCTACTGGCACCTCTGCCGTGCGGGCGACCTCACTAAGATTATCAGTCATTCCAAGGGCATCGCGTCGGTTTGCCGTAGGGTCAACGACTGGGTATTGATAGAGTCTGATCATGTGCGAGATTAGCGGAATCCAGCGCCTGTATCGTTTACGTGTAACAATTAAGGGGTATCCACCTCGCACTGATGTACATACCATCGGAATGTCTAGCAGGGATTGGTGGTTCATGATTATGAGGACCCCTGACTCAAAAGGGACCTGAGGTGGTGGGGCGATGCTTGCGCCACCCAAGAACACCATTGGCCTACTTGTGAGCCAAGCCATTGCCTGCATCCAAGCTCCCAGAACCCGTTTGCGACTTGAAGGTATGAGCCACACCAAAGGTCCTATGAGAAATCTCTGCACTAGATCGCATAAGACCATGCCTAAAGTCACGGCCAACAGAGATACCACCCCACGTAACTTCAAATGAGTCGTCTCCAAAAACAGAAAGGACTTCAGATTGACATGAAGCACACAAGAAACGCTAACCAGTTCTGCTGACAAGCATCAAGGTAAATAAGATTATGAGCCTACCAGATCACACATACTACGGCTTCAAGAATTGCGTGGGAGCATTTTTCGAGATGCCGACTTCAGACGCGCGCGCGCTACTCCCCGCTCATCTTGAGCCACTTGAGATGCAGCATACCCGTAGCATTTTGGCCCTAACTGCATTTCAGTTTACTCAGAGTGAGGTGGGAGAGTATGAAGAGATCGTTCTGGCAGTAATTGTGCCCCCGATGATTGAGGTTGATAAGCAAATCCCTAAGGCTGCCTTTTACCCCTTTATGGTCGGCACCTCCTCCGAGGCATCCCGGTTACACGCGATCGAACGTTGGCACCTGCCGCACTACATGAAGGACCTGGAGATATCATTCACTGAATCTGAGTTGCAGATGGATGTGAACGTCCGTGATGGTGATGATTCAGTGCTTGATTTTACTGTGACTAAACACGATTACGTGCCTTCGAAGAGCCTGTACAATGCATTTACAGTTGAGGACGACGGAGACAGACACTTCAAGGCAAACATCTACATGGAAGCCCCTCACTCGGAACACGAAGAGGAAAAAGGCTCTCTTACGCTATACAAACACCCAATGACGGAAGGGCTGACACTTGATGACGTCAACGCTTACCCCTTTCGTGAACAGTGGTACAAAGAGGGCCTGCAAACGTTCGAGCCCCTCCTGACCCTTTAGCCGTAATTTCTCACCACGGATTGACGCCCAGTGAGCCGCCACTTCGTCATCTTCAATCCAGCCGCAGGTAGGGGCCGCGGCCTCAAGAGGATTGAGGTCTACCGGGCCCTCTTAGCTGAGCACATAGGCCGGGTAACCTTTGCGGCAACCACTCGTGCCGGGGAAGAGCGCGATCTCGCAGATCAGGCCATTGCCCAAGGCTATAACATCATTGTCGCTGTTGGGGGTGACGGAACCTGGGGTAACGTTGCTGACCGCATTGCAGCCAGTGGTCGCGAGGACGTCGCTCTTGGAATCTTGCCGAATGGAACTGGTAATGACTTTGGGCGAAACCTTGGATATGACCCCTCAAGCCCTGAACAGGCAGTCCTCACTCTCGCAGCAGGACACATCCGCCCCGTAGATATGGGCCGGGTGGAAACCCTTAGCGCGGCTGAGAACACACCTCATGTCATGGAACAAAGGAATTTCTTGAACTTGGTCGGCTTCGGTTTTGACATCGCAGTCATAGATGCTGCTGCTAGGGCACGGTTCTTAAAAGGTGAGTTGCTCTACAAGATCACCGCGCTCCAGCAGCTGTTCCGATTCACAGGTATCCGAGTGGGTATAACTGGGGAGAAGAGTGCGGCGCGAGACGGACGTCATTTGATGCTGACCATCTCGAGTGGACGTTTTTTTGGAGGAGGATTCCCGATTGCGCCCGATGCGAGTGTTCAGGATGGATACCTCCACGCTTGTCGCATCCAAGATGCCCCTGCATTTACAAGGCTTAAGCTCTTTAATAGAGCGGAGCGCGGGCTCCACGTAAGCTCAGACCGGGTTGAGGTCTTGGCTGATAAACGCTTTAGTCTAGAATTCGAGGAACCACCTCGCTTTGAAATGGACGGCGACGTGAGGCAGGCCGCAGGCAATACAGTCGAGGTGAGCATTTTACCACGGGTATTAGGAGTAGTGGCACCGGAGAGGCTTTGAGACCTACTCCTTCCTGAGACTGCCTCCACCTACGTGCCAGCGCTCCTCTGCCAACCACTTCGCATCCTCTTCATCATGGCTCACAAGGACAATCGGCACACTCCTATCTAGGGCCCAATCACTGACAAGCTCTGATAACTCACCTCGTAGAGGCCGATCAAGCGCTGAAAACGGCTCGTCAAGAAGCAAAAGCCTAGGTTTTGAAAGTAACGCCCGACCCAGTGCTACCCTCTGCCGCTCACCCCCAGAAAGCCTCCTGGACCGCCGATCAAGCAAGTCCTCTATCTGAAGTAAAGCGGCGGTTTCTGAGACCCAATCAGGTAGTGCGCCCCCGTAGCTTAGGTTCTCTCGTACAGTCAGATGCGGGAAGAGAAGTGTCTCCTGAGGAACCCAACCTACCCGCCTATCCCACGAAGGGACCCATGTTCCATTCGAACTGTCCTGCCAGCAATGCTCCTTAACTAGCACGGTTCCGTACGCTCGTCGTTCTACTCCTGCCAAAATTCTCAGGATCGTACTTTTTCCTGATCCTGAAGGACCCACTACAGCAATCCGGGTGCTCGCTGTATTCAACTCGACCCTTAACCCTCCCCCGGTGAAGGGGATCTCTAGATCTAGGCCTAAATGGAAATTCGTGTCAGCGGGCATGTCGGTCTTCCAATCGACGTTTTTGTCTCCGTGAGAGCACCTCAAATCCTAGTAAGGCTATTAGCGAGATAATCACACTCGCACCCACCAATACCCAGACCGTCTCTCTTCCGGTCGGTGACTCCAAGAGCGTATACACAGCGAGAGCGATTGTCCGGGTCGACCCTTCAACATTGCCTGCCAACACTACGGTGGCTCCGAACTCACCCAGGGAGCGCGCGAAAGCAAGGACTGCCCCGGCCGCAATTCCCGGCAAGGCCAGCGGTAGCGAGACACGGAAGAATGTTTTCCATGGAGAACACCCGAGTGTCCAGGACAACTCTTCATACATCGGGTCTACTGCTTCAAATGCACCACGCACAGAGATCACATAAAGCGGTAGGCCTACGACCAATGCAGCAATCGACGCACCAAGTATCGTAAACGGCACGGGGAAGCCTATTGACGCTATTAGCCCTCCCAGGGGAGTAGAGGCCCCTAACACACTGAGAAGAAGGAAGCCGGTTACAACTGGCGGTATAACCAGGGGGGCTGTGACGATAGTGGAGAGAACCGTTTTCCCGCGAAAATCACGGCGTGCAAGTACCCACCCGAGCCCTACGGCAGGGATTAGGCCCACCAAGGTTGCTAGGAAAGCAACGATAAGGGATAGACGTACCGCAGATGATACAGATGCCACTAAATCATCACCCGTATCTCCCGCGGCTTGCCCTTGTGATTCTCCGTCAGCTACAAAGGACTGAGGCGGGCTGAATCCCGCCTCTCTAAGGAACGGCTGCCCCGCGTCGCCTAAGACGAAGTTCACAAAATCAGCTGCCGACTCTTCATGCGCTGTGGATCCTAGTGGAACTCCCCAATATTGAGCTTGTGGATATTCGGGTCCTTCAAAAACGAACGCTATGCTCACCGACGGCTCCGCTTCCGCATCCGTCCGATACACGATTCCGGCCGGGACCTCACCTCGTGCAACCCACTCCAAAGCCCCTCGTACTGACCCTCCTCTAACCACGTCCTTCTCGATCTCTGACCAGACCCCTGCTTTTTCCAATGCTGTTCGAGCGTATTTCCCTGCGGGTACATTTTCACCAGCTAGGGCAATCCGCTCAAAACCCAATAGCATGTCAGGCTCCAAAGGTACAGAAATATCTCGAGAAACGGCGATTACCAGTTCGTTGGCTGCAAAATGGACAGCGCTGCCAAGCGATACAGTTCCTTGCTCCTCGAGCCACCGGATCCACTGAGGGTCGGCGCTGAAGAAAATATCGCCGGCACCACTTTGTGAGGCCTGGACCGCTAGACGGGATGTCGCGTCAAATGAAAATACTAGAGGGATCCCACCTAATCTTTCCCATTCATCCCCGATTCTTGGTAAGACATCGGCGAGGCTAGCTGCAGCAAGAACTAGCAGGACTGAGTCACTTGCTTGTTCTGTTGTGCGGGAGCCTCCCGTCAAGCTAGCCCCGTTGAGCTGCATCGGGGCCAGTAATACAGCCGACCAAATAGCTGCAAGTATACTCTTTTTTCTTAGCTCCCTGAGAGAGAGTGCTCGGGGCTGTACCCAGCGGGTGCTAGTCTTGGCTTTATGAAACATGGGGCCGCCAGGGTATCCCTAGGAGTAACACTGGACAAGGTGCTCTCCTTGCTCTAGCGCACTGTTCTTGCGTCTTTTCTCGCCATGTCTTCGGCACCCAAGAACCAGCCTTTCTCCGAAACTCCCATCACCGTTCGGAGCCCTGAACTTGACTCGTTTGGACATGTGAACCATGCCGTCTTCTTGAACTACCTGGAGCACGGCCGCTTTGAGGCACTTGAAAGAGCAGGTCTCTCTTGGTCCGGGTTAGACGAAACAGGTCGAAGCATATTCGTAGTCCGCATAGAGGTAGACTACCTTGAGGAAGTTAGGAGGGGCCAGCAACTCTTGGTCCGCACTTGGGCACAATCCTTTAGGAGAACCAGCATGGTTCTGGGACAAGAGATCGTGCGAAAAGAGGCCCCGGAAAGGGTTGTGGTACGAGCTGCCGTCACCGCTGTATGGATTGGGGCAAACCGAAGACCTCAACGTGTCCCAGAAGAGATCCAGAGAGGGCTGCTCGAAGATCTAAGCTTGAAGAACCTGTAGAACTTGGACTAAAGAGTGAGCGTTCTTTGGTGAACTGGATCGGCAACGACGTTGTAGACCTTGAACATTCTAGCCTACACGGAAAACTGGAGAGCCGTCGATTTCTGAAACGGGTTTTCACAAAGTCTGAACAAGCCATAATCGCCAGAGCAGGGAAATCTGATATTGAACTCTGGTGTCTTTGGGCCTGTAAAGAGGCGGCGTTTAAGGCATTTTCTAAGATTCTTCCAACTCCTCCCGCATTTATTCATTCTGCTTTTGAAGTGTCGTGGACCAGGATGATGCAGGGAGAAAGTTCGTGCACCAGAGTTGGGAATGTTGCCTATGAGGGGCTCTCAGTATCTGTATCTGTAGGTCTTTCAGAAGCCGTGCTTCACGCCTTCGCCTGGACGGGCCATCCTAACAATGCGATCCAGGGAGTTCCACCAGCCAAGCTATATCATGACGTTGCCCGACTAGACGAGCCCGGCACTCCATGGTCTGCCCCGTATTCTGAATTGCTCGAACAATTGACCTCAGAGGAACAGGCTGGAGTCCACTCTAGGGAGTCGGCGGCGGCTCGGATCGGAGTGAAGGCGTCTATAGCTAAAACATTCAACGTAGCCCCAGACCATCTTCAAGTTCTTCGGCCTCGGCGTCCTACTGGCCGAAGCCATCCCGTGCTAATTTTGGGGGGCAAGCCTAGCGGCATAGATATTTCAATCTCTCACCATGGATGCTGGATTGGCTGGGCTTTTCTCGAAACGGACAATGATCGAAGAGAGTAGGAGGGAGAGGTGCAGGCTTGCATCAGAGTGAAGGCCGAGACACTGTGGCGGAGATGACCTATAGAGATCAGTTGAAGCACTTGTTGTTAGAGCGCTCTATGCGTTTCGGTAACTTTACGCTCTCGAGTGGGGGCAGCTCCACCTATTACATCGATGCCCGACGCACAACAATGAGTGCTGAAGGCCAGGTGCTTATTGGTCGAGTAGGTTACGAGATCGTCTCACAGAGTGGTCTGGAGCCTACACATCTAGGCGGCCTCACAATGGGGGCTGACCCTATCTCGTATGCTATCGCTCACCGCAGTCATCTAGAGGGCCACCCTTTGGATGGGTTCTCCGTCCGAAAAAAAGCTAAACACCACGGTACCGGAAACCGCGTAGAGGGGGGGCTAGACCCATCTTCTCGTTGCCTTGTTATTGAAGACACCCTAACAACTGGCAAAAGCACCCTCTCTGCAGTAGAGGCCTTGCGTGAGCACGGTGTAATCGTGGTAGGCGTTTTAACGCTAGTTGATCGCTCAGATAACGCGGAAGAACTCTTCCGTGAAATTGGCTTGCCTCTACTCTCGTTCTTCCCTGTGAAAGAATTACTGGACCAGAACCAGCGGTAAAGAGGGAGGAGACTCTCGGACGAGAGGGGAGTTTTATCTTCGTTTAATCCAAACGATGCCTGCCGTTTTAGTCGAGCAACCTCAACGGCATCACTAGACACAGGTAGTCCAATTTCTCTAAATCCTCCGACTCAGTAGGCTCTATTGTTACAGCTCTTTCAGGAGCCTTGAAGGCTATATCCACTTCATCTGTCGGCATATAACGAAGCACTTCTAGAAGATAGTTTGCATTAAATCCTATCTCGATCTCTTCCCCTTCATAACCGACCTCTAGCTCATCTTGGCCTTCTCCAAGATCAGGGGTAAGAACGTTTAAATGGAGTCTATTGTTTTCGAATTTAAGTCTTATTCTGTGTGTTTGGTCAGATGCTACCACCGCCATTCTTCGTACCGCTGATTCCAGTGCCTTTTTATCGACGGTTGCTACTTTGTCGTTATCTCTAGGTATAACCGCTTCATAATTTGGATAAGTTCCTTCTATCAGCCTCGTATATACTTCAGCAGTCCCAGCTTTAAAGCCTAAATGGTTTCCACTTCGTGCCACTTCTAGCATTTCATCTTTCTTAAAAAGCCGTTGTACCTGCTGTAAGGCCGCCGGTGGTACAATAAAGTCAGCCGAGGAAGCATCCCCTGATTCCGCAGGAACACCCATCCGTGCTAGACGATGACCATTCGTCGAAACCATTCTCATCGCTCCATCACGAAGTTCCCATAAAACTCCGTTGAGTATTGGTCTACTCTCTTCGTTAGAAACTGCAAACGATGTGTGATGAATCAGACGGTTTACTTCCATCCCTGTTACACTCCAGCCTTCTTCAAAATCCACTTCTGGAAGTGAGGGGAATTCATCAGCTGCAAGACCATTTAACTTGAAATGGCCCCTTCCGCTCTTGAGTTCAATCTGGGTTCCTATCGTAGACACTTCAATCGGCTGATCCGGTAATTCCTTTGTGATTTCTTGAAGTTTCTTACCAGGAGCAGTCAAGCTCCCCTCTTCTCTTACATCAGCTGGAACTTGAATTCGAACTGCTACATCCAAATCCGTTCCACTCATCCAAACACTCCCATTTTCAGCCTGAAAAAGGATGTTCGATAACACTGGGAGTGTGGTTTTAGATGGGATACTTGCAGATACCGCTGCTAGACCATTGTGAAGGTTCTGTCGGGTAATTGTGAAGTTCATTTAGGCGGTTCCTAAAACGGACCGAGTAAGTTTCAACAGTGGTTAGATACTATGTATTCTTCTTAAAGAAAAACATAGTAGTAGTAGTAAGTGTGGAAGTGTGGAAGAAAGATATAAGGACATCTCAATCTAGTAGGTTTTGTAAGTATATACGCTACTATGTCCTTAGGTTGAAAAGTGAAGGATTTTTTCACTAATAATCCAGAAAAATCACTGGTAAAATAAAAGTGTGGATAAGTCAGGCTTTATCCACGAGTTACCCACAGCCTACCTAGATGCGGTATCCTAACCGGTGAAGTCTTCTCTCACTGCGTGCACTAATTCCTTAAATACCGGATCCCTCTCCATCTCTTCCTCAACTTTTCGGATGGAGTGAATCACAGTCGAGTGGTCTCTTCCTCCAAAGAATTCTCCAATCCGGACAAGGGACAGATCAAAGGTTTCTTTGATAAGGAACATAGCAACCTGTCTAGGGACGGTTAAATCTTTGGTGCGCCGTTTGGAAGAGAGGGCGTCAGCGCGAACCCTCCACCTGCTAGCGACAATTTCCCTAATTCTTTCAGGAGAAAGAACTGGCCCTTTTTCTCGTTTTTGACCTAGGGATCCCCGGAACGCCGTTTTAGCTAGGTCGGGAGTAATTTCACGGTTGGTCAGTGAAGAGTACGCCAAAAGCTTAATTATCGCGCCTTCGAGCTCTCGAACAGAGGAGGTACACGAGTGGGCAATAAACTCAATCACTTCTGAGTCTAGGCTGAATCCGTCATCGGCTGCTTTCTTCTGTAGGATAGCCATCCGGGTTTCGTAGTCCGGCGGCTTCACGTCCACTACCAGGCCCCACTCAAAACGGGATACAAGTCGGCTCTCTAGGCCTGAGAGATCTTTAGGTGGCCGGTCGCTGGTTAGGACAATCTGGCGTTGCGCATCATAAAGAGCGTTGAAAGTGTGGAAGAACTCTTCCTGAGTCCGCTCTTTGCCCTCTAGGAAATGGATGTCGTCAACAAGCAGTAAGTCCATCTCGCGATACTGCTTTCTAAATGCTGCGGTTGTCCCCTGTTGGATAGACATGACCAGTTCGTTCATAAACTGCTCTGACGAGACATAACAGACACTCCTCAGAGGATTTTCGCTCCCCATGTGGTGTCCGATTGCATGCATCAGATGAGTCTTTCCTAGACCAACACCTCCATAAAGGAATAGGGGGTTGTAGGTTTTAGCCGGCCGATCAGCTACGGCTCTAGCAGCAGCAGCAGCAAGCTGGTTGTCGGCCCCGACCACGAACCGCTCGAAAGTGTAGCGGTCATTCAGCAATGGTGCGGTAATGGAGTCTGACGCAAGGGAAGGGATGTCCTCGTGAGCACTGTCCTCAGTGGCCAGAGTAGTAAGGTCGACCGAAGAAGCGGAGGCGGACGAACCCACAGCAGCACAGGTGACCGTGATTTTGATCGGCCTGCCGAGGATTGCTTCTGAAGAAGCAGACAGAACAGGGCCAAACTTGTCCTCAAGCCACTCGACATGGAAACGTGAAGGCACCTCAAGTTGCAATTCGTTTGAGGTGAAGGCGACAGCCACAGCAGGCTTAACCCATGTCTGATAGCTCTGCTCAGGAACAGAGGCCTGGACCGATTCTCGGATCCGACTCCATAATTCTGGGGCAGTCAACTCCACCATATCTCTTGGTCCGCAGGTGGAATCCAGGGTGGGGAATAGCTAGAGACTGGCAACATAGAGTAGGACGGGCCTGCATCATTCGAAGGTGGTACTGACGGGTGGGGCTAGCCGACCCGGGGGCGCCGAACCTACCAAGCGAAACTCAAAAAATCAAACTTCTAGTTTCTTGGGTTTATCCAAGGTCTCCGTGAAGCATTGAAGATCGCCACCGTTGACGCTTTCTCGCGGGCTCGGCTATCTTTTTCTGCTCGTTTCTGGATGTAAGATACAATGGATTGGGCTACCCCCGATGAAGCCGACATACAAGCCGCGGAATCGCAAAAGACTCAACACGCATGGATTTCGTGCACGGATGAAAACCCGAGGCGGCCGCAGGGCCCTCAATCGTCGTCGGAGACGAGGTCGCGCTCGGCTAGTAGTCTCGATCGGCCGCAAGTAGCACCAGTCAGGGCGGACCGCTCGGAGCACTTCCCTAGAAGTGTCCGGATTCGGCGGAGCAATGAAATCCAGGAAATCCTCCGGCAAGGGAAACGGGAGCGTACGAGGAATCTTGAGATCTTTTTTGCCCGCCCTAAAGCATCATTTTCCCGGCTTGGTGTGATTGTGCCGAAACATGGACAACGCATTGTCGACCGGAACCGACTGAAAAGGCGATTGCGTGAAATCGGTCGGCAACGAGTGATCCCACATTTGAGCTCAAGGGGTCGCGAAGGAGATGTGCTTATTCGGGCTACCCGCTCAGCGTATAGGGCGAGCTTTGCTGACCTCAAAAGGGAAATAAACGAAGCGGTGGAGGGGTTTTGCTCAGAAAAATCCTGATCGTGATGATCCGTGGGTACCAAGTTGGAATATCAACCTGGACACAACCAGCATGCAGGTTTGTCCCTACGTGCTCTGAATATGCGACTGAAGTGATTCAACTGCATGGAGCCCTAAGGGGCACTTGGCTCGCTGTGCGACGCATCGGTCGTTGCCATCCTTGGGGTAGCTTTGGATCTGATCCTGTGCCCCCAGTGGAAATGAATTCGGCTAAGAGTGGGCGTGTGACCGAGAGGGCTCGATGAACAGCCAAACCCGCTTTGTCCTGGCAATAACCCTGATGTTTTTGGTGATGCTCACAACGAACGTCCTTTTTCCGCCGGTTATCCCTGACGAGCCTGCCTCACCTGATAGTGCTAGTGCTGCGGGAGCTGAGGTAACCACGGATAGAGAGTCTTCTGATCCAGTTCCTGCAATTCCAGAAATCGTTACATCTCCAAGTGAAGTGCCAGAAACAGTAGAGGATGCAGCACTCCCGGAAGAGCAAAGGGTCGTCGTGTCCAGCCCACTCTATCGGTTCGAGTTCTCCAGCTTCGGTGCAAGGCTACATGCAGCAGAAATGTCTCAATTCGAGCCATTAAACCATGACGGCTTGCTTGACTTGATCCCGGCTGGAGCGGAAGGGTATCTCGGACAAAAGCTGGTGGTTGGATCCGATACACTGGATCTATCAAGGGTGCCGTTTACCGTCGAACCGGAAGGCGGCCTGGCGCTTGAGGCTGGCGAGGACGCACAGAGACTGCGCTTTACGTATCAGCATCCTACAAGTGCGTTCAGGTTCGAGACCGAGTATGAGTTTAGTCCCGATGAATACACTGTCCGGGTCAGTGGGACAGCCTCGGGCTTGGATCGACCTTTGCTTTTAACGGACCTAGGTGATGGGCTTGCTTTTGCTGAGGCAGACTCAGCTATGGAAGCACGTGAGATGGGATACGTATACAACCATGTCCAAGAGGGTATCGAAGAGACAACTACAAGTAATACAGAGCGAACAATTATTGAGGGCCCACTGCTGTGGGGAGCACTGCGCAACAAGTTCTTCCTTTTGGCAATCCTTGCCGGAGAAAGCAATGAAGCGACCACAGCCGAGAACTACTTGGGGGGGCTGCTCGTTGAAGAGGGCCGACTACCGGAGCGGTTCCAGGTAACCGCTGCTCAAGTGGTCGGAGACGAGGGTGATTTCGCGTACCGGCTTTTCGTAGGACCTCAGGACTTCGAGATGCTGAGTGCACTCGGCTGGGATATGCAAAATGTGAACCCGTATGGTTGGCAGTTTTTCCAAACCATCCTGAAGCCGTTCGTTTCACTGATCACAAAGATTCTTATTTACGTCCACTCAACCTTCAATCTGGGGTATGGATGGGTGTTGATTCTGTTCGGTGTGGGCATGCGTATAGTGCTGTTCCCGCTGAACCAAAAAGCGATGAGGTCTCAGTTGAAAAATATGGCTGTACAACCTCTCATGAAGGAGATTCAAGACAAGTACAAGGACAATCCTGAGAAGCTCACGAAGGAGATGAAGAAGCTTTACACCGAACATGGCTTCAATCCGTTCGGTGGATGTCTTCCTATGCTTCTACCGTGGCCCATGCTCATCGCGTTCTTTTTCGTATTCCAGAGTACAATTGAGTTGCGTGGTGTGCCTTTCTTGTGGTTACCTGATCTGTCAACCAAGGACCCGACCTACGTACTACCCTTATTCCTTGGTGTATCGATGTTCTTGATGCAGTACGTGAGCTTTAAGTCGATGGATACCCCGAATCCTCAAATGAAGATGATGATGTACATCTTTCCGCCTATGATGATCTTCATCTTCATGAACCTCGCGAGTGGGTTGAACCTCTACTACGCGACAGCGAATGTTGCGACGATCCCTCAGCAGATGTACATCGCCAGGGAGCGAAAAAAGATGCAGGGCATGAAGCCTCTCGGCCGTTCCCCACCAAGCCCTAGCGGATAGGCTACGCGTAAGCGGCTCAACCGTTCTTTTCGAGGGAGCTAGACGAGTGTGGACGTAGACACGATTGCGGCCATTTCCACCGGACCCGGTGCTGGTGCAATCGCTATGGTCAGAATTTCGGGCCCGGTGTCTTCCGAGATACTTCTCCGGCTCGCACCAGCGCTAGAAGAGATGCCTGCTCCAAGAACAGCCAGTGTGGTAGACCTATGTGAGCCAGGTGATGGAGAGGTCATCGATAGGGCTGTCGCCACATACTATCGCTCGCCGGAGAGCTACACGGGTGAAGATGTCGTCGAGATCACTTGCCATGGGGGTGTCATAGGACCCCGTCTTGTCCTGAGCGCTTGTCTCGCAGCCGGAGCTCGGCAAGCGGAGGCTGGCGAATTCACGAAGAGAGCGTACCTGCGAGGGAAACTAGACCTCATCCAGGCAGAAGCTGTTTCAGACCTTATTGATGCCCGAAGCAGGGCTTTTCACCGTGCAGCACTGCGGCATATGGAACACGGACTATCGACTAGAATCACAGCACTCCGTGAGAGTTTAGTCCGCCTAGAGGCCCTTCTGGTTCACCATATAGATTTTCCGGAAGAAGACGAGCCGCCGGTGGCATTAGATGTGATCACAGAAGAAGCGAAAAGAGTTGTGCAAGAGCTGGATGCATTACTCGCCACAGCTCCGGAGGGGGAGCTGCTTCGAGAAGGGGCGCTCACTGTGTTTGCCGGACGGCCGAATGCAGGGAAATCCTCAGTATTCAATGCCTTGCTAGGTGAGGAGCGAGCAATTGTCACAGAAGAACCTGGAACGACTCGTGATGCACTAGAGGAGACAGTCCAGCTAGGTGGCTTCCCTTTCAGGCTGGTTGATACCGCAGGGCTTCGGGAATCGGATGGGCGCGTCGAACAACTCGGTATCGAAGTAGCACTAAGATATCTGAAGGGTGCCGACATCGTGCTCTTTTGCATTCCAGCTGCTGCGAAAACTTCGGCGGAAGACAGGAAGTTTCTTGAAACCACCGCAGCACCTGTCGTGCTTCTGGAAACCAAGGCGGATCTAGCTGAAGGCCCTGAGCGGGACAGTACTGATCTCAAAGGGTTGGCCGGGGCAGTCCAGGTTTCAGCCCTGTCCGGACAGGGGCTAGACCAGATCCGGCAGCTTCTCCCAGAACTAGCCTATTCAGGATTAGTAGGGGGGCTGAGCGACCAGCCGGTCCTTACTCGCCAGCGCCACATTCGTGCCCTAAAAATCGCTCGCTCTGAGGTGGAACTTTTCAGGAACTCGCTTGAGGGCGGTCTCCCGGCGGAAATAGCTTCGACTCACCTTCGGCCAGCAGAGACAGCGCTGGAGGAAGTTCTAGGAGTGATTACCGTTGACGACGTCTTAGATGTAGTGTTCCGAGAGTTTTGTGTAGGAAAATGACAAGGCGGGCGAGCGTGGCTGCAGATTATCGAACTGAAGGAGTGCCTAATAGCACTGACGAAAAAAAGGTAAGCGTTCCTGTGAGAGCTTATCGCGTTACAGGGCGAGTACAGGGTGTCGGCTTCCGGTGGTTCACCAGTAGGGCAGCGAAAGAGTTGGGGGTATCAGGGACAGTGTATAATCATTCCGATGGCTCGGTCAGGGTTCATGTAAGAGGTGCCCTGACCCTGCTGAATCAACTAGAAACGATTCTTGCGAGAGGACCGGTGGCAGGAAAAGTAGAAGCCGTAGAGAGAGTAGAGCCGTCACAAACAGTTAAGGCTGATGGTTTTCGAATCGAGAGGACTCCGTAATGGAGCTGAGGTACGATGTAATTGTGGTTGGCGGAGGCCATGCCGGTGTTGAAGCGGCAGCCGCCTCCGCTAGGGCGGGTGTCCGAACCGTATTAATTACGCCAGATCTCAGCCGCATCGGACAAATGAGTTGTAACCCGGCTATTGGCGGTATCGCCAAGGGCGTAGTAGCACGGGAGGTCGACGTATTAGGAGGCGTTATGGGCCGTGCTACGGACGCTTCACGGATCCAATTTCGCATGTTGAATCGATCAAAGGGGCCAGCAGTTTGGGGTCCGAGAGCTCAGTGTGACCGCAGCCTATACCCCGTAGCAGTGAGGCGCGTTCTCGATGAACTAGAGAACCTTGACCTCTTTCAGGAGATGGTGGGCGACCTGGTTCTTGAAGGTACCCGAGTGACAGGCGTGCGAACACAGGGGGGCATCACCTTCTACGGGACGGCGGTTGTTATCACGGCTGGCACCTTTCTTCGTGGTCGGATTCATGTGGGCCAAGAAGCTGGTGTTGGGGCCGGTCGGGCCGGCGAGCCCCCTTCGATAGCGTTAGCAGAAGGTCTGGAAAGCCTCGGTCTAGAAATGGCTCGCTTCAAGACTGGCACGCCACCAAGAATCGATGGTCGCTCTGTCGATTTCAGCCGTGTGGAACGCCAGGATGGGGATGACCAAGGAATTCGATTTGCGGCGTATACAGAGGAGATCATTCCCGCCCAGAGGCCGTGCTGGATCACTTGGGCATCAGACGGCCTGAAGAAGGTGGTAAGCGACAATCTTGAACAGAGTGCCCTTCATGGAGGAGAAATATCGGGTCGCGGGCCGCGTTACTGTCCTTCGATCGAAGATAAAGTTGTCCGATTCCCAAATGCTCCCCGACACCAGGTTTTCCTAGAGCCAGAAGGCCTACATACAACGGAGTTATATGTGAATGGGCTTTCGACTTCACTTCCCGCCAACGTGCAAAGGGATTTCTTGCAAACAGTTCCCGGGCTAGAAAGCGTTGTGATGACTAAGGCCGGCTACGCCATAGAGTACGACTATTTCCCTCCACACCAGCTTTTCCATTCACTTGAGCTGAAAGAGATTTCCGGACTCTTTTTCGCGGGCCAAATCAATGGGACAACTGGGTACGAGGAGGCAGCGGGGCAGGGAGTTGTCGCTGGGATCAACGCTGCGCTCAAGGTCAAAGGGGAGGGGCCGTTCATACTCCGTCGGGACCAGGCCTATATAGGAGTATTGATAGATGATCTAGTTACGCGTGGCGTTGATGAACCCTATAGGCTCTTCACGTCTCGAGCGGAATTCAGGCTACTTCTCCGCCAGGACAATGCGGTACGTCGCTTGGGCCCCTTAGCACGAGAGGTCGGACTACTCACTAAAGAACAGACACAGGTACTCAAGGATCGCCTTGATCAGGAAAACAAGCTTGTTGCTTGGTTCCACAATACGACACTTGCTCCAAAAGATGCCGATCCATTACTCGTTGAAGCAGGATCGGAGCCGCTTTCGGGGTCAGTGAAGGCTGTAGAGCTTCTTCGGAGGCCTGGGGTCCGTGCGAGAGACCTCCTGGGTGCAGCTAGTGCAGATAGCGAAATTGCAGAGGCAAAAGAGGGGCTGAGAACGGGGGTGCTCAGGGCTGTTGAGGTCGAATTGAAGTACGAGGGGTATGTGGAGCGCGAACGAGAGAGAGCTGCTAGGCTAGCGGAACAGTCTAAGGTATTGCTGGACTATGACTTACCGTACTTAGAGTTCGAGACATTGTCCTATGAGTCACGAGAGAAACTGGCTCGCATAAAGCCAGAAACGTTCGCCCAGGCAGCCAGGGTCCCGGGGGTATCACCGGCGGACCTCCAGAATCTGTTACTTGAGGTCCGGCGAGCACATACCAGGGAGAAGCAGTCTGGCTAAGTGATTGGGCCCCAACGACTTATGGGTTCTCTAGAAAAATTGTTTCACGTGAAACAATTTCTTGGTTGTGCTGAGCCCGCCGTTACCCGAACGGGTGGCTACTTACGGAGGAGTTCAAGATGCGCGAGCGCAGGGTCTTCTTGACCGTCGAAGTCAAAGTCAAATTCGGTATCGCCGTCTAGGATCAATACGGTGTCGCCAACAAATTGGTAAGCTGAGACCTCATTCTCCCTACTTGGGAACTCTCGATTCAGGGTGACCGTGTTGGCGGTTGCAGAGATGGTGCCCATTTCCGTTTGTCCTAGGCCCGCATAAATCAGAATTGCCGTGTAGCTACCGCTGGGTTGAATGTTGAGGTCAAAGGTCCCTCCGAGCTGAATAAGATCGATGGAAACCTGGTCTGACACGGAGCTAGTCAACACGAATGCAGTTGCCGTCCAATCACCAACGAACGCCTCAATCAAGGGGTCGGGGCCAGTAGGTGCTGGGTCCCCGCACCCAGCGAGGGATAACAAGAGCAGTGATAGTACTCTACTTGGGCGTTTTCGCATTCAGGTTCTCCAGTGCATTGCTTCTCTACCTATAAGACATTTTCTATCTCTAAGGCGTTGAGAATCTATGGAGGTTAGCGTGAAAGTCCGAGGCCAGTGGATAAATCTGTGCGCGTTGGCTTTCGGGGTTACGCGTTATAACCATATATTCTTAGCTCTCTGGCTCTGCTAGAGCAGAATGTTTTTAGTTTTTGGGGGCGCATGCCGCACGTTATAGCGATCGCTAATCAGAAAGGTGGGGTTGGAAAAAGTACCACAGCGATCAATCTTGGTGCCTCCCTGGCTGTGGCTGAAAAGCGCACGCTCGTTATTGACATTGACCCCCAGGCAAATGCTACGAGCGGCTTAGGCATTGAAACTAATGATCAACACAAGACGATTTATGACGTATTAGTTCGAAGAATCCCCATAAAAGACACAATTGTCAGAGAACTTCACTTTCCGTGCCTAGACGTCATTGCTTCAACCCGGGACCTCGTAGGAGCGGAGATCGAACTGGTCGGCGCCACGAATCGGGAAACGGTTTTAAGAGATGCGCTAGCCACTGTTCGAGGCCAGTACGACTACGTCCTCATGGATTGCCCGCCTTCTTTGGGACTTCTTACTCTTAACACCCTTATAGCTGCAGACTCAGTACTTATCCCCATTCAGTGTGAATTTTATGCGCTAGAAGGTATGACCCAGCTACTGAATACTGTGCGCCTGGTTCAGAGATCTCTAAATTCTCGACTTCACATTGAAGGGGTATTGCTGACGATGTTTGATGGTCGACTGAACCTGTCAAAACAGGTAGCGGCCGAGGCACGGGAATACTTTGGTGCCAAGGTGTATCGGACGGCGATACCCAGAAACGTTAGGCTAGCCGAGGCCCCGAGCTTTGGAAGACCAATCGTGCTTTATGATGTCCTGTCTAGAGGCGCACAGGCTTACCTCGAGCTCGCTCAAGAAGTGATGGCGCAAAGGCATAGAGTAACCAGTGCTTCTCCCCCGGTACTTTCGGCATGAGCCACGACCGTCTGGGGAAGGGACTCGGAGCACTGCTCGGTGATTATTTAGAGCCCGAGTTACAGCCCGGGGAAGTACAAAAGCTTAGGATTGCTTCAGTTCTGCCAAATCCAATGCAGCCTCGCAGGAGTTTTGTCCAGGCTGAATTGGAAGAACTGGCAGCCTCGATTGCAGAGAATGGCCTTTTGCAGCCTATCGTTGTTCGTGCAGCAGCAGGTGCGGATAACTATGAACTGATCGCTGGTGAAAGACGTCTGCGCGCGGTTGGGATCCTAGGGTGGGATGAGGTACCGGTGATTGTGCGGGAGGCATCTGACCGAACTCTCCTAGTTCTGGCCCTTGTGGAAAATCTTCAGCGAGAGGCCCTCAATCCGCTTGAAGAGGCCGAAGGGTACGCTTCTTTGGGCGAACAGTTTAACATGAAGCAAGCAGATATCGCAGCTGCAGTTGGCAAAGACCGTTCAACAGTCTCAAATTTACTTAGGCTCCTTAAGCTGCCCGTCTCAGTTCGGAGGTTGGTGGAGAGGGGCGGCCTGTCGGCAGGTCATGCTCGAGCGCTGCTGGCTGTGGATGACCCGGTACGAGCAGCAGAATTAGGACAGCAGGCAGCCAAAGAAGGTTGGTCGGTAAGAGAAGTAGAACGAAGAGTGAGCGCTACTTCAAGAAAGAAGCGAAAGCGGAAAAGCACCGCGACCTCAGACCCAATAGTGAAAGCCTTCGAGGGCCAGCTACGAGATCACTTTTCTACGAGAGTTACCATTCGGGAACAGGCAGGCCGCAAGGGCTCTATCGAAATTCAGTACCATGGACCTGAGGATTTCGAGCGGATATACGAACTGATGACTGGCCAGGACTCTTCTAGGGTTGGTGGATGAGCCCACTGGCTCGGCGGGATTTCACGATCATGGTGGTCCCAGAAGACGGAAGTGTAAGTCATTCGTACCGAGTCACTTACAAGCGTTTACGCTTCATGATGGGGGTCGGGATCATAGCAGGGATCACGTTCATCGGTATGGCGGGAAGTTGGTGGTATCTCGCTGCTCGTGCATCGCACGTTAATGACCTTGAAGCCCGCCTGGAGGTTATGGGGAGTGAGCAAGTTCGGCTCGAGGCGATAGCTGCCGACTTAGCGACAGCGGAGGCACAATATGCTCGCCTCAGGTCCCTTCTGGCGCCCAACTTGCCGCTTGACGATGGGGGCATATGGCTCCCCGCCTCCGAAGCGAGCAATAGCGGTTCTGGGTTGGCGGAAGCGGCGGGTGCTCTAGCCACTATACCTAGTGTATGGCCACTGACGGAGAGCGGGATCATAACCCAAGGGCTCCTTCGGGGGGCAGGGGGAAGGCACCCGGGGCTGGATATAGCGGTGCCGACCGATTCATATATTAGGGCTGCAGGTGGAGGAAGAGTCGTTGAAGTCGGTACGGACGAAGTTTACGGGCTGTTCGTGGTAATTGACCACAGTGAAGGATATAGCACAGTTTATGCCCATACTTCAGCTCAAATGGTTGAACAGGGACAACAAGTAAGGGAGCGGGAAGTTATAGCGCTGAGCGGATCCAGTGGGCAATCGACGGCACCACATCTCCACTTTGAAATTCACTTAAACGGGGATGCAGTCGATCCCCTGACGATGGTTGAGCAGCCCAATTAGTGCCCGCGCGAGAAGTTGCGATTACTTTCTTGCCCGGAGAGTCCAAACCTCAAAGAGGCTGAATGGCAAGTCAACGAAGCGGCAATAAGCCTTCCCCCGAGGCGCTCATCTCTATTATTGGGCCAGGTATGACCGTCGTAGGGGACTGTGAAACTGAGGGTTCACTAAGAATAGAAGGAAATATTGCGGGTAGTATCCGAGCCGGAAAAGCGGTGGTAGTGGGAGAGAACGCTTGGGTTAAGGGGGACATCAGCACGCAGGATGCCGTTCTGTCAGGGAAGGTTACCGGTACTATCGTGGCCGAATCACGGCTCGAAGTAAAAGCGAGTAGCCAGATTGAGGGAGATGTCCACGCCCGCCGCTTGCAGCTTGAGGAGGGCGCGGTCCTAAATGGGACCGTAAACATGGGTGGTGCATCAAAGGGCACCGGGACCGAGATCTCTCGCGGGGAAACTCCGAGGAGCTAAGGAGGCGAATCTTTTCCCCGGTGTTACTGCAAGACTTGGCTGACCGGGGGTTATAATAGGCCCGGCTCGAGATAGAGCATAACTCATTGTGCTACAACACTTTAAGAATAAATGGGCGCGACAAGATCGTTCACCCGTATAATCCAATATGAAATTAGAATCTATATTCCAATATCTTGATGGTTTCCTGCTAGTCGATGGGTACCCTGACTATCCACAATCAGTGAATGGCGTTCAGGTGGACGGGTCAGGAGAAGTAAAACACGTCGCTGTTGCTGTAGATGCTTCTGAAGCAACGATCAACGAAGCGGTCGACCTAGGGGCAGATCTGCTGATCGTGCACCACGGTTTATTTTGGAAGGGGTTGCAGCCGCTCACCGGTCGCTATTTCCGTAAGGTCAGGAAGTTGATCGAGGGGGAGGTTGCTCTGTACTCCTGCCATCTACCATTGGATAGCCATCCAGAGGTCGGGAACTGCATTCTACTGGCAAAATCGTTAGGGTTGGAGATCGAGGGACGATTCGGGGACCACCAAGGGGTTAACGTAGGTTGGTGGGGAAGGAAAGAGGGAGGTGCGGAGGCCGCCGTGCTTGTGCAGGAACTAGAGGTAGTACTCAATGGTCCGGTTCGGCTGGTAAAGGGTGGCCCAAAAGTGATGGAGAAGATCGGGGTGGTGACGGGAGCTGGAGGGTCCTTCATAGAGGAGTCAGTTGCTCTAGGTCTAGATGCTCTGGTTACAGGTGAGATGAATCATGCAGAGTATTTTGATGCGATGGAACTTGGGATATCTGTGTTGCTGGGAGGGCACTATGCGACGGAGACGTTTGGAGTGAGGGCGTTGGGGGCCCACCTGGAAGAACGATTCGATCTAACGTGGGAGTTCTTGGAACAGCCTACCGGATTCTAGAAATGTTGGATGCCAGTGTCGTAGGCACCTGCCATCTAGATTCGCCCTAGTTACTCGAAAACCGCTACAGGGATTCCGTTGCAAGCGTTTCAGCGCTACGGTACCATCTTCTGCCGAATCAATCACCGTGCTTGGTCCCGGAATCGCCGGGCCTCTTAGGTATGGAAGGAGTTTCAATGACTCGACGTTTGAGTGCGATCCTTAGCGTCTTCATTATCTTAACCCCCTCGCTCACAGCTCAGCGCATTCCTTCCCCGCAGCAGTATTTCGGGTTTGAAATGGGATCAGACCGAAGATTGGCAAACTGGGACGAGTTGAGCTCATACTATGAAGAACTCGCTGAAAACAGCCAGCGAGTAATTGTTGACACTCTTGGGGCCACAACAACTGGCCAACCTTTCGTGATGCTTACGATCACGAGCCCCGAAAACCATGCGCGACTTGCAGAGCTAAGAGACATCCAAATGAAGTTGGCAGATCCGAGGATGATCTCAAGTGAGTCAGAGCTCGACCAGCTTTTCGATGATGGTAAGGCTGTAGCGATGATCACTCACGGTATCCATTCGACAGAGGTAGGCCCAAGCCAGATGGCAGCCCGCCTGGCTTACACCATGGCCTCGTCTAATGAAGAGAGAATCCTCGAGATTCTGGAAAACGTGATCTTCCTGCAGATTCCGTCACTGAATCCAGATGGTCTCCAGTGGGTTAATGATTGGTATAATGAGCATGTAAGGACGCAGTTCGAGGCAGCTCCCCTTCCTTGGCTGTACCACTTTTATACCGGACATGACAACAACCGAGACTGGTATGCGTTCACCCAAGACGAGACCATTCTTACGGTGGGTGCTCAGAATGCCTGGCATCCGCACATAGTACATGATGTGCACCAGATGGGAGGTAATGGTGCACGGATATTCTTTCCACCCTATATCGAGCCCTGGGAACCAAATATCGATCCGGCTCTCACTACGGCGGTCAGCCAGCTTGGTACCTACATGGCTGCTGAGTTAACAGCTCAGGGGAAAAGGGGAGTCGTGGTGAACGCCCAATACGATGCGTTTACTCCTGCTCGGGCCTATATGCACTATCACGGCGCTGCTCGCATTCTTTCGGAGACTGCCTCGGCACGGATGGCGTCGCCGACGACCATCCCGCCCGAGGTATTAGGCCCCGGCCGGAACTTCGATGCGAGTCAGCGGTCTTGGAATTTTCCCAATCCTTGGGAAGGCGGTGCCTGGGGATTGCCAGATATTGTGGATTACCAGTACTCCGGAGCCCTGGCGCTGCTCACTAATGCAGCCAAGAACCGGCGCTTCTGGCTAGAGAACTTCTATGGTGTCAACAAGCGCGCAGTGGACAAGTGGGATGCTTGGCCTGATGCCTGGGTCATCCCAGGTAATCAGGAAAACCAAACCGGTGTGAACTACGCACTCCGGTCGCTTGTTATGTCAGAAGTGGAGGTAGCTGAGGCGCGGGAAGCTTTTTCCGTGGATGGCGTGGACTTCCCTGCTGGGAGCTATGTCATCCCAATGAATCAGCCATACGCAGGCTTTGCAAATTCAATGTTGGAGGTGCAGCAATACCCGGATTTGCGGGAATATCCGGGAGGGCCACCTCAGCGTCCTTATGACGTAACTGCGCACACATTCGGTTATTTGCTCGATTTTGAGGCTATTGAGGTTGAGGGGAGCATCAGGGTTGAGTTATCCGAACCTATCGCAGCACCAGATTTTGACTTTCAATTGCCACCGCACCTTAATGGGTCCGATGCACCGCGAGTGGCGATGTACAAGTCCTGGCAAGAGCCAATGCCAGCAGGATGGCAGCGCTGGGTTCTGGACCAGCATGGTATGGCGTATGACACCCTTCATGATGCGGATATTCATAGTGGTGCCTTGGATGACTACGATGTCCTACTCTTCCAGGCTCAGGACGGTAACTCCATTAGAAACGGATTCCGCAGAGGAGAACTGCCTCGCCAATATACGGGTGGTTTGGGTGACCAGGGGGTTCAGGCGGTTAGTGACTTTGTGCGAAATGGGGGACGTGTTATCGCCATTGAGGCCGCAACGGACTTTATCGCTGAACTCTTTGACCTAGATATCTCTAATCTCACTTCGGGCCTTCCGAACACACAATTCTATATCCCCGGGTCGATCCTAAGGCTTGAACTCGATTCAGTATCAGAAATTAACGAAGGTATGAGAGATGAAATTTCTGCGTGGTACTGGCGGAGTAGTATGGCATACGAAGTCGATGATCCAAGGATTCGAATTGTTGCCCGCTATGGGCAGGGTGACCCCCTACTCTCAGGGTGGGTACTTGGTGGAGAACACATCGCAGGAGAGGCTGCTATCCTAGAGGCTGATATTGGTGAGGGTTCATTGGTCCTGTTTGGTTTCCAGCCGAATTATCGTGCACAAACTGTTGCAACATGGCCCTTATTGTTTAATGCGATGAGGAAATGACTACTCCAGTATGCTCTAAGTGCGGTAAGGCCGCTTCGGGAAACTTCTGTCAGGAATGTGGAGCTAAAGTTGAGGGGTACTTCTGTCAGGAGTGTGGGGCGCAGATTAGCGCAACAGCCAAGTATTGTAACCGATGTGGAAACCAAATCAGCGTAAGCGAACATCGGGCTGCAGCTACTGCCACCCTTGGTGGCAAGAATCTCCCTTGGTGGATTGCGGGGACGGCGATGTTCGCACTTATCGCTATGCTGGGTATACAAATGATGCAACGAGGGGGGCCATCTATTCCACCGGCAGCTCCAGTCACAGGCCAGTCTGGCGGTGGGGCAATGACTGGCTCGCCTCCGGACTTATCAACCATGACACCGGTGGAGGCGGCAAACCGCCTTTTTAATAGAGTAATGACGGCCGTTGCGGCTGGGGATTCGACCGAAGCTCAACAGTTCATGCCTATGGCCATTGGTGCTTATGAGCGAGCACGGCCCCTGGATCACGATGGCCTTTTTCATCTTTCAATGCTCCAGCGTACGGCGATGCAACTTGAGGCTGCCCTAGGAACCGCAGAAGAGATTCTAGAGGACAATCCAAACCACTTACTCGGGTTGAGTGCTGCGGCAAAAGCTGCGGTGGAGCTAGGGTTGGGCGATATAGCTGCAGCATACTATGAACATGTGCTTGAGGTCTATGAGTCACAGATGGGGCAGGATATTCCGGAATACATGGACCATGCTCCGATCACCGATAGCCTCAAGGCTGAAGCTGAAGCGTTCCTAGGTGGTCGCTAAGAAGGAGACCAGGAAGATACAGATAGGGTTCTGGGGATGAGAGTATTCGTGACGGGAGGCACTGGCCTTCTCGGTTCGCACCTGGCTGAAGAACTGCGCTCTTGTGGGCAAGATGTAGTTGCTCTTAATCGATGTGGATCTGACGCAGCCTTCCTTAGGTCCCAAGGCTGTATTCTGGTAGAAGGTGACGTGCAGGATGATATTGAATCTCTTGCCGAACTAATGGCTGGGTGCACACATCTTGTACACTCTGCTGCAATTGTATACGGCGGTAAGTCTTGGCCGAAGGTCCGAGCTGTAAACGTTGATGGGACACGAAACGTCCTTATGGCTGCTGTAAGAGCTGGAATTAACTTTGCAGTTCATGTTTCATCAGTTGTGGTCTATGGGATCGTGGACGGGAATGTTACCGAGGACACGCCACTTGATGGGCGGATCCACAATGATGACCTCTATGCTCGTTCCAAACGTCAGGCAGAGGTGGTAGCGCGGGAGATTGAAGAAAAGCACGGATTGCCTGTGTCAGTAGTTCGCCCCTGCGGAGTCTATGGTGAGAGGGACCGACTCACAGCATTAACAGTGGCGAAGTTCCTGAGATTGCCCATTGTACCCCTATTAGGATCAGGAAGAAATACCATCCCGGTGGTCTATTCAGGAAATGTAGCCCACGCCTTACGGTTGGTGCTTGAGTCGGCTCGCGGGGGCACCACATATGATGTCGGATTCGACATACCGCTTAGCCAACGAGCTATGTTAGAGGACCTCGCAAGTGGCCTTGGTAAACGGCCGCGCTTTCTGGCTACGCCAGCGAGCCTGATTCGGAAGGGAGCTCGGGTACTCGACAGAGTTGGGGCATTCATCCCAGGAGTGGAGCATCTTTCAATCTCTAGGGTGGCTGAGTTTGCTCTTGGTGAAAATCCGTATGTATCAAAGCGGCTTCGCGAAGAGTTGGGCTGGGATCCTCCCTACCGTCATAAGGACGCCCTCATACGCACAGGTCAGTGGCTTACTAGGCACACCTGAGAATGATCATGATACCGGAATACGCAGATAAAGGATGGTCATGAAGCAAATGAAGACAGAACTCGAACCTGACAGGTACCGCGAGGGTGCAACACAAGATGAACGCCTGCTTGAACGCGTCGAAGACCTTCAAGCCATGGGCATGGATGCGTGGCGCATTTTTCGAATCATGGGTGAGTTTGTCGAAGGGTTTGAGGAGATGTCAGAGATCGGTCCGGCAGTCTCGATCTTTGGTTCTGCTCGAGCGAATTCCGATACACCTATGTACCAAGAATGTGTAGAAACGGCTCGTCTACTCGGGGAAGCAGGATTTGCGATTATCACTGGTGGCGGTCCAGGTATGATGGAGGCGGCAAACCGAGGAGCAAAAGAGGGGGGTGCTACCTCAGTCGGATGTAATATTGAGCTTCCTTTCGAACAGGAGAGCAACGATTTCATAGATGTCTCAATCGACTTTCGTTACTTCTTTGTCAGAAAGACAATGTTCGTAAAATACGCTGAGGCTTTCGTGATTTTCCCAGGAGGCTTCGGAACTATGGATGAACTCTTCGAGTCACTCACGCTCATTCAAACCCATAAGGTTCGACACTTTCCTCTTGTACTTTTTGGGTCGGAGTATTGGGGCGGTCTGCTCGACTGGCTTCGTGATACGATGGTTGATGAAGGGAAAATCACTCAAGAAGATCTGGACATGATTTTCGTCACGAATGATCCGGTGGATGCCCGGGACCATATAGTGGCCGGGTATAAGACTCGTATGGCAGCCTTAAGCAGCTCTTAGAGAGCCTTCAGGATTCTTGGATGCATTATTTTCTTCCACAACGGTGGAATAACCCCCAGCCAAAAACATCCGTAGTATCCAGTAGGTAACTGTGGAGCACTTTCGAACGGTTGCAGTTTCCAGAAGGGTTCGCTGGCTTTTAGATGATGTGCCGGATGCCTTGTTAGCTCCAGTAAGGTCCAGCGTGACCACCGCTCTTCTGCTTGCCAAGAGTGAGATTCAGTTTGTCTCTCATCAAGCTCTCGTTTCAAGCCGTAATGGCGAATATAGTTGATATACTCAAGCAAAAAGATTGCAAATCCAGCTTGCAACAAGAAAGCGCCCAGTACTGCGCTGTCAAAGAAGATATAAATCATTACCAGAAGGGTTACTTGAATAATACTCCCCTGAATCACAGGGTTCTTGAGCGCCTTCTTTCCCTTTCGTTCATGAATGCTAATGGCATCTAGGTATTGACCTGGAATAGTGCGTAGGATGAAAGCCCAGAGTGATTCACCAAAGAAAGCTGTAGCAGGATCTTCAGAGGTAGCAACAAGCTTGTGGTGCGTATAGTTGTGCTCGGTAGTGAAATGTAAATAAAGGACTGAAAGCAGATTCAGCCGGCCAATCCACCAACCACTCGATCCAGGCCTTTTGTGTCCAAGTTCGTGGGCCACAATGATTCCTGAGACTCCGGATGTGAGCCCAGTACTAAGCGCTGCTATCCAAGAAGTCCACGCATTACCATCGATTCCAGCCCTATAAAACAAGGCTGCTAGCGCAATAAACTGAAGTGTAGCGTGAACGTAAAGCAGAATTTCGAATGGAAGTCCAGAGGCTCTTGGTGGCCTAGGTGTTCTTGTCTTTCCTAGTGCTAGATCCAGGACTGGTCCTACTCCTAGCACAAAGACAAGCCCCCCAAAAACCCACCAGTCACCCTCCAGGTTACACAGGATGACAAGTATGGGATTGATCAGGCCCATCAGGTGCCAAGCCCAGGACTCTGGCTTCAGTGTTTCGTTACCCTGACGACTCATAGTCCGAAGATAGCTATAGGGCGACCCCTCCTGGCAATCAGATTCGATTTGGAGAGAGATGGCCCGGAGGCTGTCCTTGTAAAAAAACCCTTACTCTGGCTACCTTTTCATGCTCTGCTATCGGGCTATCTAATCGAAAACATTGTGTGCCTGATGGCTTGGTGACACTGCGCTTGCTCCTGGGTTGACCACCACGACTCGGGATCCCGGCTGGAGGATGACCGTGGTCACTACCACGAAAGATACGAGCCGTGGTTATGCCCCTTCAGGGAAAGACTCGGGCGTCGTAAAGCCCAAGGGAACACCCAATATTCGGGCTCATGTAGGATTGGAAACAGTCGAAATACAGTCACGTAAACCTGATTGGCTAAAAGTCCGCTCGCCTGGTGGTTCGAACTACCTGAGGCTAAAGCGTTTAATGCGAGCTGAGGGTTTGCATACGGTTTGTGAAGAAGCAGGATGCCCAAATATCGGGGAGTGTTGGGAAGCAGGTACAGCGACATTCATGATCTTAGGGGATGTTTGTACCCGAGCCTGTAAGTACTGCGGCGTAGCCCATGGGATGCCCAATAACCTAGATCTCGACGAGCCTAGACGGGTAGCCGAGACTGTGGCCCGCTTGCGGCTAGAGCATGTGGTGATCACCAGTGTTAATCGGGATGAGCTTTCAGATGGTGGTGCTGGAATCTATGCTGAGACCATTCGTCGAATTCAGGAATGCGTTTCTTCCTGTTCTGTCGAGGTCCTTATCCCGGACTTCAAGGGCGATGAGGAAGCGCTTCGAGTGGTTGTTGAGGCCGGTCCAGCGATCATAGGGCACAATCTCGAAACAGTAGAGCGACTGCACCCAGATGTGCGGCCAGGTGGTCGCTATTGGCGTTCGATTTCTTATCTCGGAGCTGCCAAGCGGATCGATCCACGGATACTCACTAAGACGGGGATAATCTTGGGGATGGGCGAGGAGTTTGCCGAGGTTAAGCAGGCGATGGCTGACCTAAGGTCGGCAGCGGTGGACATCCTTACGCTAGGTCAATATTTGAGACCGTCCTCTATGCATATACCAGTGGCTCGCTGGGTAAGCCCAGATGAGTTTGCAGAGCTCAAGCATATTGGAGAAGTAGAATATGGCTTTAAGCATGTTGAAGCTGGCCCATTAGTGCGCTCAAGCTATCATGCAAAGGAGCAAGCACGAGAAGTGGAAGCTGGGACCCCAGGAGTAATTCAAGAGATCATTGAAGGTGATGTTCTCGCACCCGCCGAAGTTAGCTTTGAGTTCGTTCAGCTCGAGGTCGGCCGGCCTGGCCGTCGCCCGATTCAGGGAGCTTCAGATGGCTAAGATCAAGGCTAATAAAAGCAGCGCGGCCAATAAGGAGGGGGTGCTCGCTCGCCATGGGGTTAGTGGAAAACTCGCACTAGAACTTATGCAGGACATGCTTCTATATAGGCGCTATGAAGAAAAGGCCGAAGAAAGTTATGCGATTGGTAAAATCGGAGGCTTCTGTCATCTCCACATCGGACAGGAAGCTGGCGCAGCCGGCGTGATTAAAGTGCTTCAGCCAGAGGATTATGTTATCAGTGCGTACCGATCCCATACACAGGCTATCGCAAAGGGTATTAGCCCTAACGCAGTTATGGCCGAGCTATATGGTCGTGTGGGAGGAGTTTCTAAAGGGAAGGGCGGATCTATGCACCTTTTTGGCAGAGATGCCCGCTTTCTCGGAGGCCATGGTATTGTTGGAGGACAAGTTCCTCTGGCTACTGGTATCGGCTGGAAGATCAAATACAGTGGGGAGAGCTTGGTTTGCGTATGCTTCATGGGAGACGCAACTGTAAATCAGGGGGGCTTTCACGAGTCTCTCAATATGGCCGCTGTATGGGAGCTCCCCGTGATCTATGTGGTCGAAAACAATGAATATGGTATGGGCACAGCTTTTGATCGGGTCTCTAAGACTGAGATTTCGATGAGGTCTGTGCCCTTTGATATTCCGGCCAGTTCTGTGAATGGTCAGGATGTGCTCTCAACGTTCGAGCATTTCCGTAACCTTACGGAGGAAGTCCGAGCGGGTGGCGGTCCACGCTTGGTAGAGCTGCGCACATACCGGTTCCGTGGACATTCCATGTCAGATCCCGTTTCTGGCACCTATAGGTCGACTGAGGAGGTGGAGCGCCATAAGGAAGAGAGTGATCCAATAGCAATTCTTCGGGACCAGCTTTTTGCTGAGGGCATACTTGATCAGGACACGCTTGAGGGGATGGACGCTAAGGCAAAGACAATCGCAGCAGAAGCCGCTGATTTTGCTGACGAGTCGCCCCTACCTGAGCCTGGGGCACTGTATGAGGATGTTTGGGGTGAGACCAATGCTCACGGTCGCCTTTTTTTCGATGGACGACGAACATGAGCATCTTATCAGCCACAGTTGCTTTCTTGGCCGGAGGGTCCTCTTAAATGGCTACCATGACCTATCGCGATGCGCTCAATGAAGCGCTCCGCGAGGAGATGGACCGAGATCCTGACGTTTTCCTCATGGGTGAAGAAGTCGCTGAGTATGATGGAGCCTATAAGGTCTCCAAGGGCCTGTTAGATGTTTTTGGTGACCAACGCATCGTGGATGCCCCAATCAGTGAGCTAGGCTTTGCCGGTCTAGGTGTTGGAGCAGCGATGGCAGGACTTCGGCCGGTCATAGAATTCATGACCTTTAATTTTGCTTACTTAGCGATCGACCAAATCATTAATAACGCGTCAAAGCTGTGCTATATGTCAGGAGGTCAGTTTAAGGTTCCAATTACGTTTCGAGGCCCTAATGGGCCGGCGCTGCAGCTTGGAGCCCAGCACTCTCAGGCGTGTGAGACATATTACCTGCATGCTCCAGGCTGTAAGGTTGTAACACCAGCGACACCTGCTGATGCCAAGGGGCTCCTTAAGGCATCGATACGTGATGATGACCCAGTAGCTTTCATGGAGGGTGAACTACTCTATAATTTTAAAGGGGAAGTACCAGAAGGAGATGACTTTGTTATACCCCTCGGTGTAGCTGACCTCAAACGCCCGGGCTCTGACGTCTCAATCATCACCCACGGTAAAATGGTACACCTAGCTCTCCAGGCCTCAGATAAGCTTGAGGGTGAGGGGATTAAGGCAGAGGTGCTCGACCTTCGCACCGTTCGACCTCTCGACGTAGAGGCGATCCTTGAGACGGTCCAGAAGACAAATCGCGTAGTATATTTAGAAGAAAGCTGGCCTTATGCGGGCACAGGAGCACAGGTCGTCTCAATCATTCAGGAAGAAGCGTTCGATCATTTGGATGCTCCGGTGCTTAGAGTACCCCAAGCCGATGTACCTATGCCCTATGCTAAGAACCTTGAGGCATTAGCCAAGCCAAATGCAGCGCGAGTGGTTGAGGCATGTAAGAAGGTGCTTTACCGATGACACGGATGATTCCTATTTCACTGCGACCTAGCCTAGCAAGAGGGTGTAGGTGCACTCTAGAGGGGAGTTGCGCCCTTTCTGGGACGCTCTGGAGGTGAAAAGGATATGGTGACCAAGGTTCATATGGAGGCTCTGTCTCCCACTATGGAAGAGGGCCAGCTTGTTCAATGGCTTAAATCCGAAGGTGAAGAGGTTTCCAGTGGTGATATCTTGGCTGAGATCGAGACAGACAAGGCCACGATGGAGTTGGTCGCACGAGGGGACGGGATTCTCCGGAAGATTTTCCTGGATGCCGGCGGTGTATCAGCGGTTGGGTCTGTAATCGCTGTAATCGCGTCTGCTGACGAAGATATATCGGGAATTGAAGAAGGCTCGGACGGGGATGGAGCACAGCAAGCTTTACCAGCAGAGTTATCTCCTGAAACAATACAAGAGCCTGAAGTGGAAACCACTTCAGAAGTCAGTGCTACTACTCAAGGTACTGGTAGCGTTAAGGCGTCTCCACTTGCTCGTAGACTAGCGGCTGAGATGGGGGTGGATCTCTCAGCGATTAAGGGGTCTGGCCCAGGAGGGCGGGTTGTCAAAAGAGACCTTGAAGGGGCGACGACTGCTAGTTCGACTGGAGCAGTGACGACGATGTGGGCATCTGACGAGAACGAATACGAAGATGTACCAACCTCACAGATGCGGAAATCAATTGCGAAGAGGCTTGTTACATCGATCGGTCCTGTGCCGACTTTCTACCTTACCGTAGAAGTAGATATGAATCGTGTGATAGAGGCTCGGGAAAGCATGAACACCATGCTCGAAGACGACGGCTATCGCATTTCGGTTAATGATATTGTCTTAAAGGCAGTAGCAGCTGCACTTCGGCAACATCCCAATTGTAATGCACAGTGGCATGAGAACTTTGTGCGTCGCTTCAATGCAGTTCACCTAGGTGTCGCTGTTGCAATTGACGAAGGTCTTATTACGCCAGTTATCAGGGATGCACACGCTAAGGGCATTATGCAGATCGCCTCTGAAGTGCGTGAATTAGCTGGTAGAGCGCGGACAAAGAAGCTCATGCCTGATGAATACACTGGCTCGACATTCTCAGTGTCTAATCTTGGGATGTTTGGCATACAAGAGTTCACTGCGATCATTAATCCACCCGAGGCAGGCATACTAGCAGTGGGCAGTATTGAAGAGAGTGCCGTGGTTGTTAACGGAGAGGTTAAGGTATGCCCGCGTATGCGGATCACGATGAGCTGTGACCACCGCGTGATCGATGGTGCCCAGGGTGCACGCTTCCTCGCTACGCTGAAATCTATGCTTGAGGAGCCAACAGCCATTCTGCTCTAGGCCGATGGGCTTTGAGTGAAGTCCATCGAACCATCACGTTATTTTTTTGTGGGAGGCCTTGGGTGTCTATACGAATCAAACCCCTAGTAGCTGTGATGTGGCTCTCTGGCGCCGTAACCGCGTGTAACTCAATAACTCCTGATCCCGCCGACCTTATTCTGGTTGATGGTGCTGTAATTACTCTATCCAACCAGGATGTAGTTGAGGCTCTGGCGGTTCGCGATGAGCGCATTATCGCGATTGGATCGAATGCTGACATTCGAGAATATCAGGGCCCACAAACATACGTCATAGAACTGGCCGGTCGCACGGTTATCCCCGGTCTCACTGATAACCACTTTCATGGGATTGGAGGCGGTGGCGGGGTTGATCTGGCTGGGGCTCGTTCTTTACAAGAAGTCTTGAGTGCAATCTCTACTCGTGCCGAAGAAACGCCTCCGGGTGATGTGATTGTCACAAATAGTGATTGGCATGAAGGACAGCTTGACGAGCAACGATTGCCATACCGTGATGACCTCGACCAAGCGACTCAGGAGCATCCAGTCGTCGTGATCAGGGGCGGGCATGAGTACGTGCTCAATAGTGCTGCGCTGGCGTATTGGGATATTGATGAATCGAGTCAAGCCGTGGAGGGTGGTCGGATTGGTAGATACGTGGATGGTCGGCTCAACGGTGAGCTTGTGGATCGCGCGAAGGGTTTGGTGCAACTCCCCTTAGTGGAGGATCGGAGTTCTGCTGAAATCCAAGAGGATCTCCTAGAGGGTCATAGGATTCTCAGCAGTCGTGGGATTACTTCAATCCGTTATCCGGGAGCCTCTCCGGAGATGTACGACATGCTCTTAGCTCTCCGAGAGGAAGATCGACTAAACATTCGAGTCGACTTTCTTTACCGTGGTCCGAGGTCTGGGTCACCAGAGGTATTGAATGAGGTGATGCAGGAGTGGACCCAAGAAGAGGGCGATGATTTCTGGTTACGAGTGGGTGGGGTAAAACTTGGGGTTGATGGTGGCTTTGAGGGTGGGCTAATGAGAGAGCCGTATGAGGAGCCCTGGGGAGAAGGCGGTACATTTTATGGACTCCAAACGCTGCCACGTGAAAGCTTTCTAGAGACTGTACAAGTGCTGCATTCAGCCGGTTGGCGTGTTGCGACACACGCAGTGGGCGATGCAGCTATCGATTTAGTGCTCGATGCCTACGAAGCTGTAAACGCAGAGTCTTCGATAGCCTTGTCCCGCTGGGTAATCGAGCACGGATTCATACCCCGTAGCGACCAGCTCCCTCGAATGAAAGATTTGGGCTTAGCTGTGTCGGCACAAAACCATTTGTATCTCGCAGCTCCTAGCTTGATGAAATATTGGGGGGAAGAGCGGGCCGCATGGACGACTCCTGTGCGAACGTACCTCGACAACGAAATACCGCTTTCCTTAGGAACAGACTCTCCTGTTGTCCCTTACGACCCTTGGTGGGTTCTACACCATTTTACCACGAGGGAAACGATCAGTAGCGGTGTGGTTGGTGCGGACCAAAAACTTTCGCGCGACGAAGCTCTCCGGGCAGCTACTGAGGGCTATGCCTATCTCACATTCTCAGAAGATCATAGGGGCACGCTGGCTGTAGGTAAGTTAGCAGACCTTGCTGTCACAGCAGAGAATTATCTCACATGTGCAGATCCGTGCCTCGAAACGATGTTGATTGACATCACAATTGTCGGTGGTCGAATAGTCTGGGAGCGTTAGGGCTGAGCCTCTCCCCCTCGCGATTCGGGACCTTCCTACTGTAGGTTGCATATCGACTTCATCGGATAACTCAACTCACAGCAAGAGGGGCTCAGATGTCTGCTCCCACTTTCCATTCTCGGGCGCCTTGGTTCTTGGTGCTCATAGCAGCTGCTCTGCCGTCTTTAGCTAGCAGCCAAACAGACGCGGTGACGAAGAAGCTTACACTTGAGATGTATCTCGATCTTGAGAGTGTCTCTAATCCGCAGATCTCACCTGATGGTGCTCGTATCGTCTACACTCGTGGATGGGTCGATAAGATGAACGACCGCCGAGAATCGTCGATATGGATTATGAATGCTGATGGGAGCAAGAACCATTTCCTTGTTGATGGTTCAGGCCCGCTTTGGTCACCTGATGGAACCCGCATTGCCTATACTGCTAGGGGTGAGCCCGAGGGATCGCAGATCTTTGTCCGATGGATGGATGATGAGGGTGCAACGACTCAGATTACCCGTTTAGAGAAGGGTCCGGGTGGCATTGCTTGGTCGCCTGATGGAGAGTCGCTCTCCTTTTCAATGAATGTTGATGGTGAGCCTGCATGGAGTGTCAGTCCACCGGGCCGACCTGATGGTGCTACTTGGACTGAAGGTCCGAAGGTGGTGACAAGGGCAGATTACCGTCAGGACCGACAAGGCTTCGTCGATGAGGGTTGGCAACATATTTTCGTCGTACCTGCTGAAGGCGGCACTCCGCGTCAGCTCACTAACGGTGATTGGAATCACTCATCAGGGCGTTGGACAGCAGATGGGAACGAACTCCTTTTTTCCTCTCTGCGCACGGAAGATTCAGAGCTCTCGTGGCGCGAATCAGAAATTTACGCAGTCAATGTAGCTACAGAAGAGATCCGCCAGCTCACGACCCGTCGTGGCCAAGACACGAGCCCTCTCCCGTCACCCCGTGGTGACCTGGTCGCATATCGCGGTAGCGATTTCAACACTGATACTTACCGGAATTCTGGTGTCTATGTGATGAATGTGGACGGCTCGGGTTCGCGGCTCATTTCTGGTGATTTCGATCGTAATATCAATAGCATGGAGTGGGCACACGACGGGAGTGGAGTATATGTCACTGTTAGCTACCAGGGTGCCCGCAACGTGCACTTTATATCTGTTCAAGGAGCTGTCAGCGAGGTCACTAGCGGTGCTCACATGCTCGGACTTAGCTCATTCACTGATCAAGGTTTTGCTGTAGCTACGCTCTCAAGCCCCCAAGTTCCAGCCGACATTGTTTCATTTGATCTTGATGGGCCCATCACATTCCGACAACTAACGAACGTGAATGATGACATTATGGCAGGCGTCACACTCGGCGATGTAGAAGAAATCTGGTACGAATCGCTTGACGGGTTCCAGATACAAGGGTGGATAATCAAGCCCCCAGATTTTGATCCCGGTGAACAATATCCCTTAATGCTGAGCATTCATGGCGGGCCCCACGGGATGTACAACGTAGGATTCAACTTTGCATGGCAGGAACACGCTGCGAACGGTTATGTGATCCTTTATACCAATCCGCGCGGTAGTTCTGGGTACGGCAGTCCATTTGGTAATGCGATCAAGAATGCATATCCCGGTAAAGACTTTAATGACTTAATGAATGGCGTTGATCTAGTAATTTCGCGAGGGTATATCGATGAGCAGAATATGTTCGTCTATGGTTGTTCAGGTGGGGGAGTTCTTACTTCCTGGGTAGTCGGGCACACCGACCGTTTCGCGGCTGCTTCGGCTAATTGCCCGGTCACGAATTGGCTATCATTTGTCGGTACAACCGACGGCATAGGATGGTATAGGAATTTCGAAAAATTCCCCTGGGACGATCCGAGCGAGCATCTGCGCCGGTCACCACTCATGTATGTTGGGAACGTTACAACTCCTACAATGTTAATGACCGGTGTGGGTGATCTCCGCACCCCGATGCCACAAACTGAAGAGTACTATGCTGCGCTGAAGGTGATGGGTGTGGAGACAGCCATGATCCGTTTCAATAATGAATGGCATGGTACATCGAGTACGCCATCTAATTTTCTCCGTACTCAGTTGTTTTTAAGGGAGTGGTTTAAGCGGTATGAACAAGGGCGTAGCATCACGTTCTAAGCGCCTACTGGTATCAGTTGAAAGCTAGAGGGGCCGGAACGATCTCACCGGCTCCTCTAGCTTTTGATTTAGGCATACCGAACGCTGGACCTGCTTTACGGTTGTATTCACTTTACCCCCCTTCCCACTCTATCTACCTTCGTAGCCCCTGGGAATCGGAGTTCGTCTAGGGGGCATTTTCTGCCCCTGTTTCTTACAGAGAGGCATCTTGTCCGATAAGAAAAGTGAGCACTTCGATCTTATTGTCGTAGGTAGCGGTCCGGGTGGTTACGTAGCCGCGATCCGAGCGGCACAGTTGGGTTTGACAGCAGCGTGTATAGAGAAGGACGAACTCGGGGGCGTTTGCCTCAATATCGGCTGTATCCCTACGAAAGCTTTGCTTTCGAGTGCCTTGCTTGTTAGTGAAATGGCTGGTGCCCACAAGCACGGTATTATTGCTAAAGATGTTTCTTTCGACTTAGGCCCTGCTCAGGCCCGTAGCCGTCAAGTAGCTGCTCAAATGGCGAAAGGTATTGCTCACCTTTTCAAGAAAAACAAGGTCACACACTTAAGGGGTGTTGGTCGGCTCAAGGGTCGTGGAAAAATAGAACTGGAGACGGAGGGCGGATCAAAGACCGTCTACGAAGCTAAGAACATCATCTTGGCTACTGGATCTAGGCCCCGGGATTTACCGGTCCTTAAAATTGATGAAGACCGGATCTGGTCTTCAACCGGAGCACTAATGCAGGAAAAGGCCCCGGAATCACTATTCATTGTAGGAGCGGGTGCGATCGGCATGGAGTTTGCCGATGTGTATAACGCCTATGGGAGCAAGGTCACCGTAGTTGAGGCGATGGACAGAATCCTCCCGCTCGAGGATGCGGAAGTCTCAAGCTTTATGGAACGTCTCTACAAGAAGCGAGGGATGGAGATCCATACGGAGGCACGGTTCAAGAAAGCGAAGACCAATAAACATGGTGTATCTGTAACGTTTGAAGACAGTAAGGGCGACGAGCAGACTTTGGAGGTTGACTATGTCCTATCTGCCGTAGGGCGTGTTCCTAATTCTGAGGATATTGGTCTTGATTCGGTAAACGCTAAAGTGGATGAACATGGGTTTGTTCTCGTTGACCGACATCTCTCCACGAATGTTACGGGGCTTTACGCAATCGGTGACGTGGCAGGCCATCAACTTTTGGCGCACAAGGCTAGTCACGAAGGGATTACTTGTGTTGAGCACATAGCCGGACTTGGCCATGGGACGGTGGACTACGATAACGTGCCGAATTGTACGTACTGCCACCCAGAGGTCGCTTCTGTGGGGCTCACAGAGTTACAGGCGAAGGAAATGGGCTATGACATAGAGGTTGGAAAATTTCCTTGGGCCGCGATTGGTCGGGCGGTTGCGTCTGGACACTCAGATGGCTTCATAAAGGTCATTCGTGACAAGCAGTTCTCAGAGATTCTCGGTGCACACATAGTAGGACCCCATGCTACTGAGCTGATCGCTGAGTTTGTTGTAGGACGCCATCTAGAGTCTACGGTTGAGGAATTAGAAAAGGCGATGCACCCCCATCCAACGTTATCAGAAGGAGTAGCTGAAAGTGCACTCGCATCCTTGGGCCGGCCGATCCATATCTAAGAATCGGTTATTGCTGAACTAGGGGCCTGGGTCAGAATGTTGGTCAGTTTGTGCGAAAGAGGGGTCAGCCCACCTTTCTCAAGTCGATTGCAGGCCTGCTGTTAGTTCAACCGTAATCCCTCGAATCTCTAAAACCCGCAATAGTGCCTCGCCTATCTTATTGTTTGGTGTCGATGCCCCCGCGGTGATCCCTAAATCGAAAGCACCCCGAGGAAGCCAATCCTTATCCAGGACCTCTTCAGCAACTGGGTCCAGCTCGACCTTGTGTTTGATTGTGCCAGTCCCAACATCGATACACGATGCATCCTGAATGTGGAATGTAGATGTGTATTGTCGACAAAGGTGGGCAAGGTGATTTGTGTTTGAGGAATTGTAACCACCGATCACGAGCATTAAATCCGGTGGTTCCTCCATCATTTCCTTTACGGCGTCCTGCCGTTCTTGTGTGGCTGAGCAGATTGTTCCAAAAGATCTGAAATGAACACTGCCGTGTTCCTCATCAAAACGCTCAACAATGGCCTCGCGAATTTTGGCACCAATTGCCATCGATTCACTGGCCAGCATCGTTGTTTGATTGGCCACCCCGATACACGCTAAGTCGACTTCCGGATCAAAATCCGCAGATACCTTCATCTTGAAGTGAGCCTTGAAATCTTCAGTCTTAAGATGCCCAGGGCGCTTCGTTATGTAGTCGCATAGGAGGTCGGCTTCGACCATGTCCCGAACAATGATGTACTTGCCTCCAGGGTGCTTATTGACCTGAGATGCTGTCGCACGGGATTCCTCATGAGTGTACTTACCATGAATAACTGCGGTGAATCCATCCCGAGCGTAGTTTTCGACACGTTTCCAGACGTGGAGCACTGACCCACAGGTAGTGTCTACCAAAATGCACCCGATCCCCCGAAGTGTCTCAAAATCATTCAAGGTGACACCAAAAGCTGGTAGGATCACAACGTCTGCTTTATCCACAGGTGAAAAGTCAAAGAGACCAGTGTCATCTGGATAAATGAAGGAGATCCCCATTTCTGTCATCCGCTGGTTGACGTGCGGATTGTGAATGATTTCACCAACGAGATAAATCTTCTTATCTGGGAACTTATGAACAGTTTCATACGCATAATCGATCGCACGATCAACGCCATAACAGAAACCAAATTCTTGAGCTAGGCGCACTGTCACATCCCCGAAGGTGTCTGCATAACCACGTGCTCGAATACGCTCTACTAAAGCGGAGTGGTATTCAGCATCAATAAGGGGCTGCATCTCCTTCTTGAGGCCAAAGCCCTTACGAAAGTAGGTCTGCTCCATACTTGCCTTGCGGTAATCTTAAATTGTCAGTGAGATCGGATACCCCGTCTAGCATTGACCGATCCCGGGAGCTGTTTTCATGATTATATGTTCGGGTGAATTGTTGGATTACAGAAGGGGGCAAGCAAGCCGAACTGGTTGGGTTCATAGTGGGGCTGCAGTCGGCGGCCAGGAACCCAAGGTTTAGGTACAAGGGTACAAGGGTACAAGGGTACATGGGTCTACTTGGGCGTCTCGCCTTTTTGTTCATAATCGTACCGATCATAGAGTTAATGATTCTTATCGAACTCGGTCGGGTTTTAGGTCTCTTCCCAACGCTTCTTGTGATTCTGTTAACCGGAGCGGGTGGTACAATCCTCGCACGGTTAGAAGGACTGAGGGTCTTTTTTCAGTTTCGGCAATCACTAGCACAGGCACAAATTCCCGGTCAAGCCATACTCGATGGGTTATCTGTCCTCATTGGGGGAGCCTTCCTAATCACACCTGGTGTACTCACTGACATTTTAGGGTTTTCTCTGCTTTTGCCCCCCTCCAGGCGATGGTTGCAACGTCGGGTACGTTCTCGACTTGAACAGAAAATCAAGGATGGCAGCATTCATATGGTAAGCATGGGGTCGGGTCACGGATTTGGAGCAGGCCATCCTGGTTCAACAAGGCGTAATGTTTGGACATCGGAAGACATTGACCCAAGGGCACAAAAAGGTACGCAAGAGCGTCAGGCTTTTAGGAATGAGATCGTATTTGAGCCCGAGGAACAGTAAGTAGTTACAGGTTCGCTAAATCCAGGGTTGGGAGGAGCTTTGCAGGTTGCCGGTGTCGGGTTGCTTGCTCATATGCATAGGCGATTCTGATCAGGGTCCCTTCACTCCAGGCCCTTCCAAAGAAGAGGATTCCGGTCGGCAAACCGTGGACGTATCCGTTAGGCACTGTAATGCTGGGATACCCTGCAATTGCGGCTGGCCCAGAGCTCCCGTTGCTGGATACGTCACGGTTTACGAGATCGATTTTCCAAGCAGGACGCGTCGTTGGTGCAATGATCGCATCAAGTCGATGTTCTTCCATGACTGCATCGATTCCCTCATCCTGCGAGAGGCGTCGGGCAAGTTCCTTTGATTCAAGGTACTCACTTGAATCCAGCGATCCCTTTTCTTCTGCTTCGAGAAAGGTTTCCTGGCCAAAGTAGGGCATCTCCCGATCAGCATTGGATTCATTGAAGGCGATGATGTCTGCAAGTGTAGCCATACCATTTGGCTTACCGGACATTTCTAAATAGGCAGCGAGGTCAGCTTTCAATTCATACAGCAGCACCTGAAAAGAAGGCTCCCCCATGCTTTCTCTTGTAGGGATATTTGTGGGATCTACGATTGTGGCTCCTTCTGCTGACATTGAGCGAATCGCTTCCTCCATGAGTTGGTCCACATCGGGCTGTGCGCCGAAATAGCTGCGCTCAACTCCTATCCGAACACCGCGAAGTCCATCCCGATCGAGAAACGACGTATAGTCGGTACCGACGAAATCAGCTGAGGGAATCGTCATGGGATCACTGGGATCGGGCCCGACTAGAGCTGTCAGCATCGCAGCAGCGTCAGCAACACTACGGGTCATCGGGCCTGCTGTGTCTTGGGTGTGGGCGATGGGAATGATACCAGAACGACCAACCAAGCCAACTGTGGGTTTTAGGCCAACAATGCCGTTTACAGAGGACGGACATACGACCGAGCCGTTCGTTTCTGTGCCAATTGCTCCTGCACAAAAATTCGCCGAGACAGAAGCACCGGATCCGGAAGAAGACCCACACGGGTTACGATCTACTGCGAAGGCATTTCCACACTGTCCGCCCCGCCCGCTCCAGCCTGAACTTGATCGAGATGACCTAATATTTGCCCACTCGGATAAATTGGCTTTCGCAAGAATAATTGCTCCTGCTTCCCGGAGTTTCGCGGCGACATGACTGTCTTTTGCTGCGACATGACCTTCCAATGCATAAGATCCCGCAGTCGTGGTCATTAGGTCAGCAGTATCGATGTTGTCTTTGAGGACGATCGGGATGCCGTGTAACGGACTTCGGACAACTCCATTTTCTCTTTCCTCATCTAGCTCTTTGGCAATTAAGAGTGCATCCGAGTTTGTTTCGATGATTGACCGAAGCTTGGGTCCTTCGCGGTCCAGGGCGGCTATGCGATCGAGGTATAGTTGGGTGATCTCGACAGAAGTCCGTCGACCCGAAGCCATATCTTCTGCTAGGCCGCTAAATGTGGCCTCTTCGAGTTCAAATGTTTCATTCACCCACCAGGAACCTTCGCTGTTAACAGTTTCTTGGGAGTTTCTTGCTTCGCAGGCTGTTGACCCAACGACAGCGGTAGCAACCGCCCCTAGCCCTCCGAGTTTCATAAATTCGCGTCGATCAAGGTTGGTCACGCCGCCGTTATGCTTCGAATTCACTTTTTCCTCCCCGAGTTGCCGCTCCGGTGATCAGTTACTGGGAAGCTGATGTGCCATTGGGTATCCGAGCAAGCTAGAGCTGAGAGATCCCGGGTCTTGGCCATCTGGGAGAGCCACGGATAGCTTTGGATTCCGAACCCCATGTCCCAACCTGAGTGACCATGAGCCAAGATATTTCATTCCTGAAACAACTTCTTGATGCTGCAGGACCATCAGGATTCGAGTTTCGTGCCGGACGTGTATGGCGCACCGAAGCGTCAACATTCGCAGGACAAGTAGATGTTGATGCGACGGGGAATTCTTTTGCCATGCTAAATGAGTCTGGTAACCCACACGTTATGCTTGCAGGGCACATCGACGAAATTGGACTCCAGATCACCCATGTTGATGAAGAGGGGTATTTGTATGTAGCTGAAATTGGTGGCTGGGACCCCCAAGTTCTGGTTGGCCAGCGGGTAGCCATATTAGGAAAGAGCGCTGAAGTGCCGGGAGTTATTGGGAAAAAAGCTATCCATCTCATGACTCCAGAAGATCGTGAGAAAGCATCCAAAACTCGGAAGCTTTGGGTTGATGTGGGTGCTTCTAGCAGGGATGAGGTGGTTTCTCTCGGAATCCGCGTGGGAGACCCTATCGTTTTAGCTCAGAGTATGATCCACCTGGCGGGGAATCGGATCGCGAGTCGTGCGATCGATAACCGGATTGGCGCGTTCATCGTACTTGAAGCGATTAGAATGCTGTCAGACGATTTGCCAGCTGCGCGAGTAACGGCTGTTGCAACTGCCCAGGAGGAGATTGGGCAAAGCGGGGGTGGCGCCAGAGCGAGTGCCTACCGACTAGACCCCGACGTAGCAATTGTGGTTGATGTGACGTTCAGTACAGATGTTCCAGATGTGGAGAAGAAGGAGCTGGGCGAACATAGACTGGGCGGTGGGCCGGTATTAAGTCGTGGCTCGGCCTCACATAACTCAGTGTTTGAAATGCTTGCCAGTGTGGCAGAAGAGGAAGCGATCCCATATACGATCCAGGCTTCTCCGAAGTCTACACGGACGGACGCGGATGGCATTCACCTGACGAGAGGTGGTGTTCCTACGGGTCTTATTTCAGTACCTAATCGCTACATGCATTCTCCGAATGAAGTCGTAAGTGTCGATGACCTCTTCAATACTGCGAAGCTAATTGCAGCTTTTGTACGCAGGCTTAAGGTGGAGACAGACTTCACACCGAGGTAAGGAGCATAGCTCAGTACCGTTGACGCTTTCGGGACCCCATTCTACCCTTCGTTCCCTACCGTCGGGATGATTGTTCCCGTCGGTTCGCAGGGTACTGGTAGAAAATGCGTTCAAACCGGGCCCTCTCACCCGACCGCACTAATGTGGTCATGACGTTCTAACGGATGTGACGGAATGCCTTTAGATGCTGGACAGTTAGTAATGGAGTTGCAAGAAATGCGTGATGATGGGCACCTATCTGACGCGATCTTGCGTCGCGCCATTCGATCTATTGAGGAAGCAGATGACCGCTACAGTTGGGTTGGAGCATACCTCTTGAACGAAGCGGAACAGGAACTCTGGCTCCACAATTATGTTGGCCCTGGAACTGAGCACGCGAAGATTCCAGTAGGCACAGGAGTATGCGGTCGTGCAATAGAGCAGCGTACGAATTTGAATATTGCTGATGTGTCTACAGAGGAAAATTACTTAGCGTGTTCACCAGACGTACAATCTGAGCTTGTCGTTTTGATACGAGCGGGATCCGACATTTTTGGTCAAATCGATATCGATTCCGACGAGCCGGCAGCCTTCACAGAAGAAGATGAGATTGCCGTCATAAGCATAGCAGATAAGCTAGCTGAGCAATTGGCCGCCGAGAGAAGATAGTGGGGACCGGGAGGATGCCCTGAGGCTGAGGCCTAACTGTGTAAATGCAGGGAATGCAGGTCTATTTACGCTTGATGGGACTCGTACCTATATCGTAGGACGGGAAAAGGTAGCGATTATTGACCCCGGGCCTGATCTGGAGAGCCATATAAGAGCATTGGCTTTAGCTGTTCGGGATGCTCATCACAAGAAGATCATTCTTACCCACGGTCATTCGGATCACGCAGAATCAGCGAGTTCACTTTCGGTGGCAATAGATTCTGAGGTGTGGGGTCCAGCGGGTGTGGAGTGCGTTAGTCACATACTTGCAGATGGCGATGAGATCACAACTGACGATGGAAATTTGATCGCGGTGGGCACACCTGGTCATACACCCGAGCACTTATCGTTTTACTGGGAAGCACAGCGAGCACTTTTCGCAGGCGACCATCTTTTGGGTAAGGGCGACACAACATGGGTGGCTGATTATCCGGGCTGTATATCTGATTATCTGAACTCAATTGATCGATTACGTATGCTCCGCCTTTCGGTGATTTATCCAGCTCACGGACCCCCTATAGAAAATCCAACTGAAGCGTTGAGCCGCTTCGAAAGTCATCGCCTAGCTCGCATCCAACAGGTTGAGGAGGCGTTGGAACATCATCCTAGTATGGCCACTGAAGAGTTGGTGGGCTTCGTATATGGAGACACTCTTCCTACTGGAATGGAGCGTGCGGCCCTTAAGAGTCTGGAGGCGCTTCGGGAACATGTACAGACTCTTAGAGAAGCCTGACAGGTAACCTGTTGCATCTCTACTCGTAGGCAGGGTATCCTCGGGCATGACTCGACCTCTTCCTTCCACTGTCGTCAGCGATCTGGCTGAGATCGTTGGCCATGAACACGTCATCACGGACCCTGAACGTCTGCTCGTATATGAATCTGACGGCCTCACCGCATATCGAAGGCCACCGCGAGCAGTGGTTCTGCCATCGTCAACTGAAGAAATTTCTGCTGTAGTTGAACTCTTGCATAGCAATGGTATAGAGGTAATTCCTCGCGGAGCAGGTACAGGCTTATCTGGTGGTGCATTGACTACACCCGAAGGCGTCATAGTTGGTACTGCTCGTATGAATCGCATTTTGAAGATTGATGTAGAAAACAGACTTGCGATTGCTCAACCCGGTGTCATTAATGCTCGTTTGACCGAAGCCACGAATCCTTACGGTCTCTATTATGCCCCCGACCCATCCTCTCAGAGTACGTGCACGCTTGGTGGAAATGTTGCTGAAAATTCAGGGGGGCCTCATTGCCTGAAGTACGGTGTCACTGCTCGTTACGTTACCGGGCTCACGGTGGTATTAGCGGGGGGTCGGATCGTACAGCTCGGGGGTGTGGGACGTGATCCGTATTCAACACTGGACTTAGTCGGTCTGTTCGTGGGCTCTGAGGGTTGCTTTGGCATAGCGACTGAAATCGAAATCCGCCTGCTGCCAATTACTGAAGGCGTGCGAACTCTGCTTGGAATCTTTGAATCGGTTGAGTCAGCAGGCCGAGCAGTCACGAAAATCATGGCTTCTGGTTTGATGCCCGCAGCGGTGGAAATTGTGGATGGGCCGACAATCGAGGCGGTTGAAGCGAGTGTATTTGCTGCTGGTTATCCACTTGAGGCCGGAGCCGCTCTCGTAATTGAATTCGACGGCACTGAAGCTGGGCTTGATCTAGATGCTGATCGAGCTGAGAAGTGCTGTCTTGAAGAGGGGGCCATCGAAGTTCAGAGGGCCACTGATCCGGAGCACCGCGTGAAGCTCTGGAGGGCTCGGAAAAAAGCATTCGGAGCAATGGGACGGATTGCCCCTGACCTGCTTGTTCAGGATGCGACAGTGCCTCGGACCAAGCTTCCTGAAGTTCTGGCAGGTATTGACGATATAGGGAATCGATATGGTCTGAAGATAGCCAATGTATTCCATGCTGGTGATGGCAATCTGCATCCAAACATCTTATTCGACCGCCAGAATCAGAATGAACTCGAGTTGGTTGAGCTTGCTTCAAAAGAAATCATGCAACTTTGTGTGGATGCTGGTGGCACGATAACGGGCGAGCATGGAGTGGGTGTAGACAAACGGGAATATATGACGCTGGTTCATGGGCCTGCTGAGTTGGAAGCAATGGCGGCGGCGAAGCGAGTTTTCGACCCGGCCTCACTATTCAACCCTGGAAAAGTGCTGCCCGACGTAGAGGGAGAAGGGACGACGAAGAGTGAGAAGATATTGGCCATGGGCGAATGAGAGTCGATCTAACTGATTCACTCTCTAGCCTCTTGCCTAAGGAGGCCTTCGGCTTCTCAGTGCCGTCAAGTTTACCGGCTGCACTGCGTACCGATGTGGAAACGATTATTGCACCAGGATCAGTAGAAGAAGTGGCAATGTTACTTCAGTGGGCGTCTGAGCGAGGGGTTGGTGTGGTGCCCATCGGAACAGGGGGACACACGTATCCCCGTTGTCCGAGTGACCCATTCATAGTGCTGACGACTTCGCGTCTCAACGAGATCCAGCACTATGAGCCGGCAGACTTAACAATGGCTGCAGGTGCCGGAGTATTGATCCGGGATCTTGCAACTGAAATGGCTATTCATGGGCAGTGGCTTCCCTTTGATCCACCGGACGTGCGCAACAGGACCTTGGGAGGCCTTGTAGCAACAGGCCTAAGCGGTCCGCTTTGGGCAGGTTATGGTCAACTAAGGAACCATGTTCTGGGGGCCACAATCGTATGTGGGAATGGGCAGACAGTGAGGCTTGGCGGGAAGGTCGTCAAAAACGTAGCGGGTTTTGACATTCTAAAACCGATGGTGGGCAGCCGTGGTGAGCTCGCGATTATCACTTCTGCTACTGTAAGGATTTTCCCATTGCCGGTCTTAGACCGGCTCCTTGTCCTGGAGGCTGCTGACATCTCTGAGCTTGTACCTACTGCGCGGGCTATTGCTACGGCACCGATCATGCCTGCTTCGGTTAGTCTCAGGGCGACCTCGAATAGAAGTAGGCTTCTGGTCCGCTTACATGGGGCTCAGGTCTCGGTGGATTCTGATCAGAAGAGCCTCGAAAAGCATACGAGTGTCTCTTTTGAGGTCAGGGATTCTCCTGAGGATCAGTCTTTGATGTTGGAAGAAAGAGGGGGTGGTATGAATACAGAACCTGCGGTTCGGGTATGGGCACTCCCCTCTCGAATAGACGCGCTATTGGATGTTCTTAAACAGGTCCCAGGGGCGAGTTTGAACGCAGATGTGTACGGCGGATCAGTTCGGGTTTATCTACCTGAGCAAATATCGGACATCGAGTCTAGCCTTACAGGCCTACAAAAGGATATCGAAGAATTGGGTGGTACCATGCGAGCGCTCCAAATTCCCGCTGAAGTCAATGCTTCCGCATACTTCACTAAGCCTTTAGCCGATGAAGGGGAGCTTGCTAGCGGTCTGAAGCGTGCATTTGACCCACAATCCATACTGTGGGGCATCGGGTGAAGGGCACGCCGGCATACGAGGCGCTCGGACAGGCTCTGGACGCACAAAGGGAACGCTTGCTTCCTTGCGTGCATTGCGGATTTTGCCTCCCTGCCTGTCCAACATACAACCGCCTCGGGAATGAGGCGGATTCGCCGAGAGGTCGCCTGCATCTCATTCAGGCAGTTGTTGAGGGAAGGCTTGAGCCCAGTTCTGAGGCATTCAGAACACATATTGATCGTTGTTTAGGTTGCCGAGCCTGTGAGCCAGTTTGTCCTTCCGGAGTCGAATATGGAACCCTACTTGAGCTTGCACGTGAGACGGCGACCCAGGCAGTGCCGCCAGGCTTGCCTACTAGATTCTTGCTCAAGGTTTTAGGAACTCCTGTACTACGGATCCCCTTTTTCTTTATAGGACGCCTGCTTCGAGGAACTGGCTTTGCTGCACTGGGGGCCACCGTTCTCCCTTCATACGGCCCCTTTAGGGCGGTCCGTCTCGGTCTTGCAATGTTGGCCTCAACTAGGCGTTGGCAGCTAATGGACTCGAAAGAGTCGATGGCAGGAATCGCCGATTCAGGAAGCCTTGACATTAGCCAAAAAAGCAGGGTTGCAGTTCTCTTGGGTTGTGTTCAGGAGGGACTTTTTAGGCGCATCAATAGTGCTACTGCGCGTGTTCTAGAGGCGAACGGGTACGAGGTGGTAACGGTAGGAGGCCAGGACTGCTGCGGGGCTCTACATGCGCATGGAGGAGACCTCGAAAGCGCACGGACGCTAGCCCGCTCAAACATAAGGGTGTTTGAGGCATCAGGGGCGGACCTCATTGCTGTAAATGCAGCGGGGTGTGGGGCAACTATGAAGGATTACGGAATCCTCCTCGAAGAAGATCCGGATTTCGCTCAAAGAGCTAAAGAAGTCGCGTCCTCCGTGAGAGATGTGACGGAGATACTAGATAGTTCAGGCCTCAGGACTGGTGCTAGTGTCCCGTGTAAGATTGCGTATGACCATCCCTGTCACCTACTTCACGCCCAGGGTGTGGAGCGTGCACCAATTACTGTGCTCAAGGCCGTGCCAGATGCTGAAGTTCACGTAGTCGCAGGGGCTGAGGAATGTTGTGGAGGCGCTGGGATTTATGGCATCACGCATCCTAAACTCGGTGGTTTAATTGGTGGAGATAAGGTGTCTGCAGTTAGGGCCTGCTCTGCGGACGCAGTTGCTACTCCTAATCCCGGTTGCATGATGCAGATTGGTGCTGGTCTCCGGTTAGAGGCCTCTAACGAAGGTGTGATCCATCCGGTTGAGCTGCTTGATGAGAGTTATCGCAGAGCGGGATTCTATAGAGCTGGAGGCGTTGAGTGACGGAGGTGGGAGATAGGGCTAGGGCAATTTTGGCTCACTTGGAAGATCAAGTAGACGCGATGGTTGAGATGTTAGTGGATCTCGCGTCTCATGAATCCCCCAGTGATGTACCTGAATCTCAGGTCGGAGTTCAAGGTCGATTAACGGATGTTCTTGAGGAAATGCACTTTAAGGTCCGACACGTGCCGGGACGAGAAACTGGGGGACACCTTCTCGCAGTGCCAAGAAATCGAGATCGAGGTATGCCGGTCCAATTACTTGTCGGTCATACAGATACTGTTTGGCCTATTGGGACTACCGATTCCATGCCAGTTGTGATAGAAAATGGAATAGTTCACGGTCCGGGTACCTTTGATATGAAGGGTGGTATCGTACAAGCGATTTTTGCTCTACGTGCCATCCGATCTTTGGGTTTTGAATTTCCTGCTACCCCTATCTGCTTCATTAACTCAGATGAAGAGATTGGTAGCCCTGAGTCCCAGAGGTACGTGCGAATGATCTCAAGAGCTTCTGCCAGGGCATTCATTCTTGAACCCGGGTTAGGCACGGACGGAAAACTCAAGACAGCTCGAAAGGGTGTTGGACGTTTCCGTGTGCTTATCTATGGTGAGGCTGCGCACTCTGGGTTGGATCCTACGAGTGGAGCCTCTGCCATACAGGAACTGGCCAATGTAGTGCATCAACTACATGGCCTGACTGATCTCGAGAGAGGTATTACGGTGAACGTTGGCGTTGTCCAAGGCGGTACGCGTGTCAACGTTAAGGCGGCAGAGGCGGAAGCAGAGGTGGATGTTCGAGTTGCGTCCATGGATGACGGAGAAGCAGTCACGCGCGCAATTCGAGGGTTAACCCCCAGAACGCCGGGTACATCACTTGAGGTCTCAGGGGGTATCCAGGCTCCTCCGCTAGAGCGGACCCCCCGGAATCGCAGGCTCTGGGAAGCTGCTCTAGCAGCAGGGAACCGACTGGGCATCGAACTGGAAGAGGGCACTTCTGGAGGTGCATCTGACGGGAACACTACGAGTCAATACGCTGCAACCCTTGATGGCCTCGGCTCGCTTGGAGATGGTGCCCACGCTCTACATGAACATGTTGTCGCGAAGGCCCTACCGAGCCGTGCAGCTCTATTAGCTGAACTTCTGCTTAGTCCCGTCTCCGCGGGTGATGAATGCTAGCCGGCCAAGAAGCTAGCTCACACATAATTCGCCCATTTGAGACGATGCAGGAATTTCACGACTGTGTTGAACTTCAAGAACAGACATGGGGTCGTGGTTTTTCCGAGCGAGTTCCAACTGCGATTCTTAAAGTTTCTCAGATTTTGGGTGGCGTGGCAGCTGGCGCGTATAGTGAAGATGGAAACCTGGACGGGTTCGTATTTGGTATGACTGGGGTCAGGGACGGAGAACTCGTGCATTGGTCAGATATGCTTGCAGTTACTGAACATGCGCGAGATTCAGGTTTAGGCACACGGCTTAAGGTTTACCAGCGAGAGCAGGTACTAGCACTGAGTGTTGAGAAGATGCTCTGGACATTCGACCCTCTGCAGTCACGCAATGCTCACCTCAATTTTGCAAAATTAGGGATCGTGGTCCGGGAGTACGTGGAAAACATGTATGGGGAAACGGACTCCCCACTTCATCGAGGGGTAGGAACCGACCGGCTTATCGCTTTGTGGGAATTAAACTCGATTCGTGCATCTGGTCGGTTGGCAGGAAGGAAGCCTCCAGTCCAGCCGCCGGAGGGTGCCTCTCAGGTTCTATCTGAGACAGGGCGTCACTCTTTACCAGAGCCAGGGGTACCAGACCTGGGAAGTAAGGAAAAAGAAGTCCTGGTGGCAATTCCATCAGATATCGTGCAGGTGATGGATTTAGATATCAGCCTTGCACGCCGCTGGCGCGAAGCTACACGAGAGGTCTTGGTTCACTATATGAGTAAGGGGTACGAGGTGCATGAGATCTTCTGGGGAGAGCGAACTTCAGATTATCTGTTAGTGCATCCTGAGATGTGATGACCTTATACCCAGTCGCCGACTAGGATAGGAAGGCGACCAATATTTTAGGACGTTCCACTTATCAGAAGAGCAGAAGCCAATTGGCCGGAGATCGGATGAAGATCGAGCGAGCAACTCTGCGGGAGATCCCGCTTCGCCTCAAAGAATTTTTCGAGATTAGTAGTGGGGGTCAGCAGGACCGGCGTATCCTCCTGCTAACCCTTTGTGGGGAAGGGCTCGAAGGCTGGAGTGAGTGTGTCGCATCGGAAGATCCTTCATACGCGTATGAGACGACCGAAACTGCCTGGCATATTCTCACCGACTATATCCTCCCTGAGATCATTGGAGGTCAAGCAGATGCACCTGAGAAAATTCTGGATCCGGTCCATTGGATTAGGGGTCACCCTATGGCAAGGGCTGCCGTTGAGATGGCAGGGTGGGACTTAGCAGCACGAGCGGAAGGGGTCTCACTCTCGCAGAAGCTTGGTGGTGAGCGAGAGCACATACCGGTTGGTGTCAGCGTGGGAATCAAGCCGACAGATGACGAACTGCACGACCAGGTCCAGAGTTATATCGAAGAGGGCTACGCTCGGGTGAAAATCAAGATCAAACCAGGTCGAGACATTCAGATGCTTGCAGGCTTGCGAGAACGCTTTCCAGATGTCGCATTCATGGTCGACGCTAATTCCGCTTATTCATTAGCTGATATCGACCGATTAAGAGAGTTCGATGCCCTTAGTTTGATGATGATTGAGCAGCCACTGTCGTATAGTGATTTTCTCGAACACGCTCGTCTTCAGGAGCAAATCGAAACGCCAGTTTGTCTGGACGAGTCGATCAAGTCTGAGGGTGATCTCGCGCTCGCACTTCATCTTGGAAGCTGCAGAATCGTTAACATCAAACCCGGTCGGGTGGGTGGACTCTCTGTAAGCCGCGGGATTCACGACACGATGCGTTCAGCTGGCTTACCAGTCTGGTGTGGTGGGATGCTTGAGTCAGGAGTAGGGCGTGCTCACAATGTGGCTCTGGCATCCTTACCCGGTTTCACACTTCCAGGAGATATCTCAGCAAGTCGTCGCTATTGGGAGCGTGACATCGTATCGCCTGAATTTGAAGTAGAAGATGGAGTTATGAAGGTTCCTAGTGGCCCTGGCATCGGAGTGGACCTAGATCTAGATCGCATTCAGAGCCTAACAGTTCGTGAGGTGTCCTTCAGTTAAGTCGACTCTTCACTTGGCTCGTCGGCGAGAAGCTGTTGTGAGGGGGGCGCTTGATACTCTGCTGGTCGCAAGTCGACGGTTACTTGGACCTGTATGTGGCCCATATCTGCCCGGTCTCGGATTGCATCTCTAACCCGCGGCTCGAGCTTTTGGTACGCCGCAAGGACGCCACCCCGCAGTTCTTTGCGAAGAACCTTTAAAGCGTTTACGTCCGCCCGACTAGTTTTGGTTTCTCTTTTCGCATCCGCGACTTCGTACGGGCGAATTTCAAACGGGGAAACGCCGACATCATCGAATCGATCATGGTCCAGGTATTGGACAGAAATACTCACATCCCCGCGGGCATGGTGGTGATGGATATCACCGACGGCTTGGAATCGAGCAGCTAACCTGCCCATTTCTGAGCGTTGAGCAGCCTTCGTATATGCTTTCTCCAGAACTGCGAAGATCCGCCTAAGACGTTCGGATGTCGTAGCATCAACATCAGGCATCTCAGTTTCTAAGTCTCGACCTAGTGCCTGTCGATCGACCTGAAAGCGTGCGCTCTCCGCATCGCGATTTCTGGCTCGATCGATATTATCGAGAATCCGGTCTGGATTGGTCCGGTAGCTCATATGATTGTTTAGAGAAGCACTGTAATTAAAGGTTAGTTATAACACGTAAAGATAGAGGAACTTGAGCATAAGAGGATACAGGGTCGTCATCGAACGGCCAAGGACAGGCGACCGCATATGGATCAAGTCGGGCAAGAATCGAACGCGGAAAAACGGATGAATGCGATTGATCTGGTCGAGATACCCGGAAGTCATAGGCGTTTCTTGGACACATTCTTCAGCCCTGCGAAGATGGGCGCATATCTGGCTGCTGAGCCCAGGTGGGTTGTGGCTTTAGTGGTTAGCGTAGCGCTTATGGGTCTGCAGGTAGTCCTGATTCCACCAGAAGTTTGGGAGAGCTTGATGAGAGAGCAGTCACTCGCCCAAGGTGGCCCGCCACTTTCAATGCCGGATTGGGTTGCGGATTGGATGGGTATTTTAGCGGCAGTTGGGGCGGTGATGACTACAGCGATAGCTATACCGATAGGAGCGGGATTCCTCACGGTTATCTTCGCTTTCGTTCTTGGAGACGAAGGGAGCTACCGACAATACCTTGCGGTTACTGCCCACTCGTTTTTCATTCCGGCGCTTGTTGGGTTTCTTATCACACCTCTTAAGATTGCGACTCAAGACCCTCAGTTGACGCTTAACCTTGGAAGTTTCTTTTTCTTTCTTCCTTCCGGATACTGGCTTGGGGTGCTCACAGCTATGGATCTGACTCAGATATGGTCGTCATTAGTTATTGCTCAAGGAGCCCACTGTATCGACAAGAGAAGGAGCTTCAGGAGTGCCGTCGTAATCCTTTTAAGCCTGATGTTAGCTATGGCGCTCATAGTCGGGCGCTTTATGCCGAACTAAGTACTGACGCGTGAATGCTCCTCGGCCGAAGGTCGTCGGATGGATAATCGTTGGTGCATCGGTAACAGCAGCGGTGTTCCACTTGTATGCTGCGGGCTTCTCACCTTTTACAGCACTGGTACAGAGACCGGTTCATCTCGCATTGATGGCAACTCTAGGGTTCTTGGGTGTGGGTGTGCAGTTCCGCCGGAGCCGAGCAAAAGAAGGAGAGCTTGATCAAGAAACTGGGCCACCTCGTATCGGCCCACTCAATTATGTGCTTGCTGGCCTATCGGTATTGGCGTGTCTCTATCTGGCCTCTGAGAACCAGGAACTTGTAAGTCGTTCTGGTAATCCGACGCTCCTCGACCTGGTCGCTGGTGGCGTGATGGTGGTCTTGGTGCTGGAGCTTGCTCGTCGAGCAACAGGGTGGGGTCTGGTCACTGTATGTATCATGGCCCTGGTCTATGCAGTCAGTGGTCCATACCTACCTGGCTTCCTCGCTCATCGCGGGTACGGAGTCACTCGGATTGTGGAACAACTCTTTCTCTCAACCGAGGGAATATGGGGTGTGCCGCTCGGTGTCTCAGCGGATTTCGTCTATCTCTTTGTTCTTTTTGGTGTCGTCCTGGATACCGCAGGTGGGGGTGCCCTCCTCATTGCGTTAGCAAATAAGGTGGCGGGGAGAACTCGAGGTGGCCCCGCTAAGACGGCGGCAGTAGCGAGTGCGTTTATGGGCTCACTGTCGGGTAGCGCAGTCGCAAATGTGGTAACGACAGGCACATTCACTATTCCCCTGATGAAGCGAGCAGGCTTCCGACCATTTTTTGCTGGCGCGATTGAAGCAGCAGCAAGCACGGGTGGCCAATTAATGCCACCTGTGATGGGAGCCGGAGCCTTCATTCTCGCTACCTGGACGAATATCCCGTACTTGGAGGTCGCTGCAGCAGCCGTCATTCCGGCGATCCTATACTATGCAGCCCTTTTGGCCGCCATCCATTTTCGGGCTTCTGCAATGGGTATCGAGCCGGCCAGGGAAGTAACCCCAGAGAAAATAAGAGATAAACTGCATCTATTACTGCCCCTGGGGGCCATAGTGCTGCTCCTGGCGATGGGGCGCTCACCGATGAGGGCAGCTTTCTGGGGAGTGACATCCGCTTTAGTCATGGCCTGTCTTCGACCCGCCACTCGGCCCTCATTGCCTGAATTGGGCGAGGTGATGGAGCGTGCGGGCCGCGGTGCTGTTCAGGTTGCTGCTGCATGTGCTGCAGCCGGGGTTGTGGTAGGAGTGGCATCACTGACGGGCATTGGGCTCAGGATGTCGGAACTAATAGTCACAATTTCAGGCGGCAATCTTCTAGCAGCTCTTATGCTCACAGCGATAGGCTCAATTATTCTTGGTATGGGGCTCCCAACAACTGCTGCATACGTTGTCCTTGCAGCGCTTGGTGCTCCAGCGTTGGTACAACTCGGCGTTCCATTGCTTGCAGCCCATCTATTTATTTTCTACTTCGGCTGTATTTCCAATGTGACACCTCCGGTTTCTTTGGCGGCCTTTGCGGCCGCAGGTATTTCTGGATCCCCAGCGCTCAAGACGGCTGTGTCTGCTGCGCTCCTTGCAGGGGCGGGATTCCTGGTGCCGTTTATGTTTGTATACGGGCCGGAACTACTTCTGATAGGCAGCCCTGTCGAAATCATGCTGGCTTTTGTGACTGGTCTATTAGGGGTCATTGCGCTCGCATCTTCAGGTATGGGATATGCCCGCCGCCCGCTCAGAGTTTGGGAACGAGCGATCGCTCTATGCGCTGCCCTATTGTTAGTCGCGACTGGACTCCCGACAGATGTCGTCGGTTTGCTTCTATTAGGGTTTATCTTTACTTCCCGTCGTTGACGTACAGTCAAACCATTGTTTGTTAGTTAGAATGGACGTCACTTCCATGGCTTGATTCAAATGCGAGTTGGTCGAGTGAAAATACTGTGTAATAAACCCGCCACTTCTCTGTTGGCATGCCTCTGTTTATTGGCTGGCTGTGGAGATGGGCAGCAATTCTTGTCATTGGGGACCGCTGGGACCGGAGGGATCTATTATCCCCTTGGTGGTGCGTTGGCGAGTCGTATGTCACTAGCTGATCCCATAAGGCAGTACACTGCAGAGGTTAGTGGCGGTTCAGTAGAGAATATTAACCGACTTGCTGATGGCCAGATGGACCTTGGGATGGTTCTGGCAGTGACTGCATACCAGGCACAATTTGGTTCAGGTGATATGGAGCCCGTACCTGGCCTCAGGATTGTTGCTCCGTTGTATCCGAATCTCACACACGTGATGGTACCACGGAATTCTACGGATGTAGGGATTGGAGATCTCGGTGGTAAGAGAGTCTCAGTTGGGCCTCCAGGAAGTGGTACAGAACAGATGGCCCGCCATCTGTTGGCAGCACATGGCCTGACGTACGACGATGTGGAACCCCGCTACCTATCTTTCAGCGAATCTTCGTCAGCACTCCGGGATGGAGCTATTGATGCAGCGGTGATTTCTGTGGGCTACCCTGCAGCTGCTGTGCTTGAGGCAACAACCACAGCAGGTGTCCGACTGCTACCGGTCGATCCTGAAGTTATAACGTCGATGAGAGAGGAACATCCCTACTATTCAGTCGCTGAGATTCCAGCCGGAGCCTACCCAGGGGTGGACGAAACCCTCACAACGGCAGCAGTACATAATTGGATTGTTGCTATGGATACGCTGGATGATGAGGTGGTTGAGATCCTGCTGAACATTCTCGCGAATGATAGGGCATCACTGGAACAAGTACACGACATGGCTGCTCAGATTGACCTTGCTCGACTTTCAAGTGCACCGATCACGCTCCATGCTGCCACCGAACGCTGGGTGGTCAATAGATAGATGTTCCTAGCTAGCGGATGCTCTAAGTCTCCCCTTTTGGTGGTTCTGGCTTCGGCCGTCCTCGTTCCACAGGAGTCACTGACACAGGATATTCAGGAGCCCCAGTCGTTGGGCCGAATAACACCTGCAGAAGCTTACTCTGATAAGAAATCTGATAAGCTTGCCGAGGAATTTTCGAATGAGGCTCTTGATGCTACCCGAAAACTCGGACCGATTGAAATCGACGGCCGTATCAATGAGCCAGATTGGGAGATGGCGAAAGTCTTTACAGGATTCACAGCGAAGGAACCGATAGAAGGCGAGCCAGCGAAGGATGATACAGAGGTGAGAGTTCTTCTCGGTGACGGGGCGATCTGGATTGGAGCTCGGATGTGGGATTCTAAGCCGGAGGAGATCGTGTCACGGCTTACTCGGCGTGACTCTGACGGGATCTTTGACAAATTCTCCGTACATCTTGATCCAAATCGTGATCATCTAACGGGGTACATCTTCTCGTTGAGCGTCGCGAATGTTCAGCGAGACCACTACGTATACGATGATGACAAGCTGGATGGTGCATGGGATGCCGTTTGGTCCTCTGCGGTCCAGAGAGATGAGGATGGTTGGTCCGCAGAGATCCGTATTCCGCTCTCTCAGATTCGTTACGAAGCAAGCGATGATCTCCAAACTTGGGGCATCAATTTCTATCGCCGGCGTGTCGCTAGTGCAGAAGAATCCTACTACGCCCTGCTCTCAAAACTTGAGAAAGGCATCGCGAGCCGGATGGCGGAGATGGAAGGTGTGTTAGTAGACAGCCCATCTCGACGCTTTGAGCTTCTTCCCTACGCCGTCAGTAATTACCACAGTGCACCCGCTACCCCGGGTGACCCATTTTTTGATGGCACCGCTACAAATGGGAGAATTGGTCTTGATCTAAGCTATGGCCTAGGGGCCTCGTTTACCCTAGATGCCACAATCAACCCTGATTTCGGTCAAGTAGAAGCCGACCCCGCTGTGATTAATCTCAGCGCATTTGAGACATTTCAAGGTGAACGACGCCCATTCTTCGTTGAAGACGCGCGAATCTTCGACTTCACACTGTCGGGCAAGAACAATCAGCTCTTTTACAGCCGGCGGGTTGGTCGTGCTCCGCACGGTCGCCCCCCCTACGAAGCGGAGCATAGCCAAGTCCCTGAGAATGCTACGATTCTTGGTGCTGCAAAGCTGTCAGGAAGAACTGCTAAAGGTCTTTCTGTTGGTGTTCTAGGTGCGGTCACTGGAGATGAGTTCGGTCAGGGAGTTTTTGGTGATGGATCAGAAAGCAAGTTCCTTGTCGAACCCCGGTCAGAGGTAGGGGTGCTGAGTCTTGCAAAAGACTTCGGTGATGGAGCTTCGCAGGTCCGAGGCCTAGTGAGCGGCTTACGTCGAGCGCTCCCCAGCGACGAATCCTATAACTGGCTGGCATCATCGGCTTTTAATGGAGGCCTCCGACTTGACCACCGGTGGCGGGATGGGAAGTACGGAATGTTTGCCTATGTGACGGGTAGTCATGTGCGAGGAGCCGAAGAAGCAATAACAAGAATTCAAAAGGCAAGTAATCACTACTTCCAGCGGCCAGATGCGACTCGGGCATCCTTAGATGAGACGGCCACTGCAATTAGTGGACTTGCCTGGCGTTTGAATTTGGAAAAACGGGAGGGTGAGCACTGGACGGGATCAGTCTGGAGTTCTCAGATCACTAACGGCTTCGAGATCAATGAATTGGGTTTTTATCCCACCGGGGAGCGACTCGACGCTGGTGCAAGGATCAATTACAAGGAGATCGTGCCGGGACGACTGTTTCGGAGCTATAGCTTTGGTGGCTGGACTTATCACAACTGGAGCCACGAAGTACTCGACGACCTTTGGTCTGGTGGATCATGGCGTGATGCCAGGGTCCGGGGTGCCTTTACTGCAAATGCTAACGGTCAATTCCTGAACTACTGGAATCTCCGAACTAGTGGGACGTATACACCTCGAGCGATGAGCCGGTCTGCCACTCGCGGGGGTCCAATGATGATGCGTCCGGGTTCTACGAAGTGGTCGGTTAACCTAAGCAGTGATCGGCGGAAGCCGGTGAGCTTCGGCTCTCATTTTGAGATGGAGGATGACCGCCAGGGTGTCGGTGGTGGTTGGACAGTCCGAAGTGATGTGAAAGTTCAACCCTCCGAAAGACTTCAAGTTGTAGTAACTCCGAGGTATAACGAAGACAATTCAGGGCACCAGTATGTTTCTGCTACAGAAACCCTGCCCTATAGCCCAACATTCGGAGTTCGTTACCTCTTTGCTGACCTTAGTCGGCGTACGGTATCAATGGAAACCCGGTTAGATTGGACTTTTACTCCAAGGCTATCGCTGCAGCTTTTTGCACAGCCCCTGCTGTCTTCGGGTGACTACGTTCAGTACAAGCAACTGGCCACGTCGAAGTCCTATGATTTCTTAGAATTCAATCCAGGAGCAGGCTTTAACATAGAAGGAGGAGTAGCCTGTCCAGGGATCTGCGATTTGGAAGGCAGGCAGTATGTCGACTTCGATGGCGATGGCACGGCAGACTATTCCTTCCGTGATCGAGACTTCAATGTGCGCTCCCTGGTGGGTAACGCTGTACTGCGTTGGGAATACAGGCCGGGTTCTACTGTGTTCCTAGTGTGGCAACGCAGGCAGTCTGATTACGCGTTCGCGGGGAACTTGGATTTCCAGAGAGACGCTACTGCTCTCTTTGAGGCGCCAGCTGACAACAGATTCATCATCAAGATGAACTACTGGCTCGGACTGTGAGCAGGAGTACTTCGGGTGAAGATTAACCCTTGGTGGATAGCCGGCTTTGTAATGCTACTGGCTTTCTTGCCGATGATGTACAAGCTGCTGGTGGGACTCATGGGGATTGCGTTCGTGCTCAACCGCTTTCTAACCAGGATTATAGGATTGCTGGATACGGGGAGTCGTGTTAAAGCGATGGTTGACGACTTAAACGAAAAGAACGAAAACGAAATCATCATTGAGGATTCTGAGTAATCTCACTCAGTTCCATCCCCTGAGTAGAGTACCCCTGCCAACCGTGCCTAGTTGTCGCCTGAAAACCCATTTCTGGGCATGTCCGGGATAATACGCAGAGCATTCTCGTAGTAGACCTTTCGGAGCACTTCATCGGGCAGCCCCATTCCATAGAGCTTCCAGAAAGCGTGGTAATCCCTGTAGTAGTCGAAGTACTCGTCCTCTGTCTCAAATCCCCGCCAATAATAAGGGTATTCATCGGGCTGGAATGAGTCCTTACCAAATAGGATGCGGTCCTGATACTTGATGAAGAAGTCGCGTGCAAAACGGGGTTGTCTCCCAAGGTCATAAAGCACTGCACCGACTTCTGCATAGACGTTTGGGAAGCGGTCGAAAAGTTCGCCCAGTCTACCCAAGTCTTGTGTATACCAACTCATGTGAGCCAGCACCCACGTTGTGTTTGGATGTCTCTCGAGCATGCGGTCACGTTCATCCATGAGTTCATCAAATTCTGGAAAACGTGCACGATCATTAAAGCGCCGGTTGGGAAAGAGTGCCATTTCAAGCCAGCGTTCGTTCTCGAAATCGAGAGGCTCAAAAAATTCTGCTGGGTCGCCGGTATGGATGAATACCGGTATCCCTAAGCGGCCCGCGGTTTGCCATACAACATCGAGTTCCGGGTCATCCATTTGTAGGCGACTACCGTCAGTCTTACGTGTAGAAAGCCCGAATCCTTTATTAATTTCACCGATACCAACTGCTCCAGCAGTGACATCTTCTTCCAACTGAGATGCGATCCGGGTGCCAGATCCTGGGCCAACACTTCGGAGGTCAACAGTGGTGAAAAAAACGAATCGGTCTTGCATTCCTGCAGCCCGGACTGCCTGGATTTGCCGTGTTAATGAGGCTCCAGAACTTCCTCGGGCCTGCACCATCACCTGAAGGTTTAGTTCGTCCATTGCTGTGACGACACTCTGGATAGTGTTGGGATTGTTCAATGCAGGAGGGTGGCCGTGGAAATCCACGGCTGGGAACTTTGCTCGAGGAACCTCGTGTTCTGGAACCACTAGGGTTGATTGAGGTTTGTACTCCAGAATTGTCGGTGGAGGAATCTGCGGAGTACGGTTCCGTCTGTTGATCTGAGCCTGGCCCTGTTGATTTGGAATGCAAAGTGAGAGGAACAAAAAGAGAAAGGCCAAGCGCATCTTCACAGCTCCATTCGCATAAATTGGGATAAGGTGTAAACGCATACTTCGATTGGAAGGCTAACGCAATCTCAGCGCTCGACTGCGATTCCCATTACTTCAAAGCGTGCTTCTCTTAATAAGGTGCCAGACCCGAGGAAGGCTCGTGCTGGGAATTCAGCTGAGAAGTAAGTCCGGTAGACTTCGTTGAACGTGTCGTAGAAAGCCACATCGGAGCAATAAACTTGAACTAACACAAGGTCATCCATGCTCATCCCAGCAGCTTGAAGTTGGGCCTGTATGTTATTCAAGACATTTCTGGCCTCCGCATCTACTGCCGAGGGCACCTCGCCGTTGGCATCCAACCCTAGCGTGCCTGAGATATAGAGGGTGTTTCCTGCTAGTACTGCACCGCTGAAGGGGCCACCGCTTTCGTTCACGGTGCGAGGATTGATGTAGGTGACCTCCTCTTGCGCATTGAGCTTAGTTGAGGAGAGTCCGAGAAGCACAGCAAATATTGCGAAAAAGTATAGTTGGGTTCTCATAGCACTAGATCTGGGGTGAAGGAGATGTGGCCTTGTTGACAAAGGATGCTAGAAGCTGGAGCCCCTAGATGGCAACGCTATTTGGCACGAGAAGCGGGGTTTCCTTATCCGAGGACCTTAAGTGCGGGCAAGACGGTATTAGCTCAACTCTTGCCTAGCCCTGCGATGCTTGCTAGGCATCTCGACCCTAGTGTTCGTCCAGCTAGCACTAAATGTACAGATTCTTAGTCTGTTGATAACAAATCAGGACAGTCTACTGACTAATTGTCTACTGCTGAACATTCTATGGATAACTGGAGATTATAGAGATGTGCCCTCTTAGATGTCATGAGAACTTAGCGTGAGCAGCCGAACCGCTGTTGTGCTACTCGGTTTTGGGGAACCGGAGGGTGTGGATCAAGAAGAAGTCACTGGCTTCTTGGAACGAATTTTTCTGGCAAATGCTGGCTTAGAGGACCAAAGTCCCGGAGGTGCGGAAGCTAGGGCGCGGTTCTTAGCCAATGCACGTGCCCCAGCGCTGACGGAAATATATCAGGCTATAGGTGGCTCCCCTCTAATGTCTCAACTCCAAGCCAAGCGTGAGGGTTTGGAGGAAGAGTTGGCCCGGCGCGATCTGGAAATACCTGTCACGTTAGGCACTCAGTTTCTGGCTCCATCGATCAGTGATGCAGTGGCATGGTGTCAGGAGCATGAGATTGAACGGATAGTTGGCCTTACCACATATCCAGTGTGTGGGCGCTCGACGACGGTAGCTTCTCTCGATGAGCTTTCTAGAGAGGTATTAGCCCGGCAGAGCTTTGCCGAGGTGGTCGCTGTTGGTGGATGGCACGCTCATCCAGATTTTGCTGGGATCTGGGAAGTAGCAATCAGAGAGCATGCCCAAAGAGTGGGGGTGGAATTACTCGAGCCTGGTTCTCTCCTCTACTTCAGCGCGCATGGTACCCCCCTCAAGTATCTGGAGAAGCTACCATACACGCACTATGTCGAAGCTTTGTGTTCTGCTATCGCCAATTCCCTTGGGGATGTGAAGTATGTCCTCGGATACCAAAACCATGGAAACCGTCCTATCCCTTGGGTAGAGCCCGATAATGAGACACTCATGCCTAGCTTGGAGGCTGATCGGGTTGTAGTTGTACCAATCAGCTTCATACAAGAACAATCTGAAACACTATCGGAGCTGGATCATGACCTATCTGAGCTAGCAAGATCTCAAGGGTTAGAATTTTATCGGGTCCCAGTACCTCATGATTCACCAGCACTGCTGGAACTCATGGCAGATCTAGTCGAGGCAGCACTGGTTTCCCCGGGGGCTGAACTCTTAAGAGGTTGTAACTGTAACCCAGGAGCCTGGTGTACAAATGGGGGTGCGAATGGATCTTGAATCTAAGGGGGACTTGAAGTGGACGCTCTGGAGTGCTTTAATCTCGTTCGCTGCTTTTGCCGGTGTAACGGCCACACAGGCCGTGGCTGAAGGGGGAGACCCCCTAGAACATTGGGGCGTGATCGTTGCGCTCGGCGTTATCGGCGGTACGGTCGGCGGACTCGTCGGCCCCATGATTCGCGGCATAAGCTTACGCTTCAGGAAGCGTTGAGCGGAACTGTCGCCCAGTCACGGGAATCTTTACCCTACCGACCATGCCAAAAACGACACCTGCCAGAGAAAGCAGTGCCACTCTTCTAGTACTGGGTGCGAGCCATCATACGTCCAGCGTGGAGCGCCTCGAATCTTTCGCGCGTGGAGCAGAAAGATTACGTCGACGATTTGAAGACTCCTGGGAAGGCGGCTCAGAGCCACCGATCAGGGAAATGACAGTGTTGGCCACGTGCAATCGGGTTGAAATTTACGCAGTTGTCGACCCGGCCCATGAGGATGCGGCAGCTCGTTTGATCGCCGGAGAAGTTTTTGTGCATGCAGAGTCTGTTTGCTCTGACGTCTCTTACCAACTGAGGGATGCAGACGCCATAAGACATTTGGCCCGGGTGGCTGCTGGCCTGGATTCCGTTGTTGTAGGTGAACATCAAATTAGCGGGCAGGTGGCGCGTGCATTTGTGAAACCTTCCAGCTGGAATGGTGAAGCGAGTGCCCTAAGAGACGTCGGGCGGATAGCAGCTCGCGCCAGTGGGCGTGTACGACAGGAAACGGAACTAGGCCGCCATTCTGCAAGTTTGGGTACAGTAGCTTTGGATCTTGCAACAGACGAATTGGGTGACCTTGAAGGGGGAAGTATCGTAGTTGTTGGTGCGGGCAAGATGGGCAGTCTGGTGTGTTCAGCTCTTGGTCGAGCTGGTGCTTCAAGAATTACGGTTGCCAATAGGTCAGCTGACCGTGCACGTGAGATAGCCTCAGAAATAGGAGCTGAAACAGCTGCACTCGATCAGCTCCCTTCGCTTCTGGAGAGTGCAAGTGTAGTGATTACAGCAACTACCTCAGATGAGCCGACCATAAGCGAAGCTGCTGTCCGGCAATCTCTTGCAGAAAGAGAAGATACAGTGGGCCCGCTTCTGATCATTGACCTCGCAATACCCAGGGATGTTGACCCGGCTGTAGCAGAACTTGAGGGGATCCGCCTGCTTACGCTCGACGACGTTAAATCACGCTTGGACCGCCACATGTCTCTTCGGCTAGGGGAAGTGGGTCCCGCGGAAGCTGTGGTGGATAATGTGGTCGACACGAATCTACGCAGTCCGGAATCCGCAGAAGTGGAGACCTTGATAACTCAACTAAGACGTACCACTGAGCAGATCAGAGAAGATGAGGTAGGGCGGTGGCTTGGGTCAGTTGACGGGCCCGTTAGCCAAGAGGATGTGGATCGCCTGACTCGATCTATCGTGAATAAGTTGTTTCACACACCAATGCTGCGGTTGCGCGGAGCGGAGGAACTCAACGGCCGCCACACAGACCTCGTGGATGCGGTTAGCGAATTGTTTGAATTGAGTCGTCCGGGCGAGCCCACTCCACCAGAGTAAGAAGCTTTTGCCCTCCGATAGGGTGCGCGTCGGAACGCGTGGATCGATCCTGGCGATGTGGCAGGCCCGTTGGGTCTCAGAACATCTTAGGAGCGTAACCCCTGACTGCTTGGTTGAGCTTGTAGAAATCAAGACCCGAGGTGATGAGCATCAAGACCTAGGGAGTCTTCCGGGTATGGGACACTTTACCTCGGAACTTGAAGCGGCTTTGGGTGAGGGCCGCATTGATGTCGCAGTGCATTCTCTCAAGGACTTGCCGGTAGATGAGACCGTAGGGGTAACGGTTGCAGCGGTACCTCTTCGGCACGATTCAAGTGATTCGTTGGTTAGCTCTTCTGGTGCGTCCTTGATGTCTTTGGCCCGTGGATCTCGGATAGGAACTGGAAGCCCACGCCGTGCAGCTTTGTTGATGTCCCACCGGCCCGACCTTGATGTAGTCGAAATCAGGGGCAACGTCGATACCCGAATTCGTAGGGTGGACGAGGGTACGTATGACGCTGTTGTGCTGGCTACAGCTGGTTTATTACGGCTTGGACTGGAAGATCGGATTAGTGAGAAACTAGACGTTCGGGAATTTCCGCCAGCGCCGGGTCAAGGAGCACTCGCAGTGCAGATGCGGGATGAGGATTCTGAGCTGCACCGAGTGGTAAAGGGCTTAGACGATCCAGATGCTAGGGTGACGTCAGGTGCTGAAAGAGCATTTCTAAGAGGTTTGGGCGGTGGATGTGCTCTGCCAGTAGGGGCTCATGCCTGGCGAGAGGCCGATCAACTGAAGCTTCTCGGGTTTGTTGGATCCAATAACAGTGCCCCTTCTTTAAGGGCAGAGGTAACGGGTGGTGATCCCCAAGCACTTGGGGAAAAACTGGCAGAATATATGCTTAGCGCCGGAGCCAGAGATCTACTGTGATGCGCGATGCAGCACAGGGCCCTTTGATGGGAAAGAGAATCGTAGTAACTCGCCAAGTCGAAAGAGCTCAGTCGCTCTCCGATAGGCTCGAGGCCCAGGGGGCTCAGCCGATTCTTTGTCCCACGATCAAGGTTGTTCCCCCGGCTTCTTATGGAGAGATGGACCAGGCGATTTCCCGGATTGAAGGTTACCGATGGGTTGTCTTTCCTAGCGCTAATAGTGTGCGAAGTGTCTTCCGGCGAATGTTAGAGATCGGCATGTCTACAGATCGGCTAGCGGGAATTTCCCTAGCAGCAGTGGGACCTGCGACAAAACGGTCACTAGAACTTGAAGGTGTGACAGTCGCTTATATTCCGGACGAATACCTAGCTGAGTGCTTAGCTGAGACTCTAACCCCAGTTGCGGATGAGAGGATCTTGGTTATGAAGGGGGATATTGGAGAGCCAACTTTAAGAGAAACTCTGACCACACGTGGTGCCGAAGTCGATGAAGTTGTCACATATCGGACTGTAACTCAGCCGCCACCAGAGAATGCAGTTGTAGAGTTGAAGCGAGGCGTGGATGTGCTGACGTTTACAAGCCCCTCAACTGTTAGGGGGTTTCTTGAATTAGGCCCGGACTGGCGAGATGTAACGGTTGGTGTGATGATCGCGACGATTGGCCCGCTGACATCCTCTGCGGTTAAGGAGATGGGTCTAGAGGTGAATGTTGAAGCAGAGGAGCACACGATGGAGGGACTCGTGAGCGGAATCATTGGTGAGTTCACAAGTAAGGCTGGGAGATGATGGATACATCATTCGAACAAGACAGGTTGGCTGAGCCAGCAGAGCAAACAGATGGTCTTCCTCTGGTTCATCGGCTGCGTCGGCTGCGTCGTAGTCCTGCGCTCCGAGCGCTCGTTCAAGAGGCTCGAGTAACGACTGACGACCTTATGCTTCCGCTGTTCGTTGTGGAGGGCAGCAGGAAAAGTGAGCCCGTAGAATCGATGCCCGGGGTCTTCAGAGAGTCAGTGGACCGAATGATCGAACGGGCGCGTTCTGCGAGTGAGATGGGCATCCGTGCGGTGATTCTATTTGGCATACCGGGCGTGAAAGACGCGATTGGAAGTGGGAGCTATGATCCTCAGGGAGTCATCCAGCGTGCCGTGACAGCCCTTAAGGAGGAGATGCCAGACCTCGTTGTGGTAACGGATACATGCTTGTGTGAGTACACTGATCACGGGCACTGCGGCCTCTTAGATGATCGGATGGACGTCGACAATGATGCGACGCTCGCAGCTCTCGCAGACATCGCGGTCTCACAGGCAGAAAGCGGAGCAGATTTAGTAGCCCCATCAGGTATGATTGACGGTCAGGTAGCCGCGATACGAAGAGCTCTAGATGAAGCAGGACACGAGCAAGTCGGGATCTTGTCTTATTCCGCTAAATACGCCTCAGCGTTCTACGGTCCTTTCCGTGATGCAGCCCAAGGTGCGCCGTCGTTTGGGGACAGACGTGGCCAGCAGATGGATCCTGCAAATGGTTCCGAAGCTATCAGGGAAGCTGCCCAGGACTTAGCGGAGGGAGCGGATCTTATTATGGTCAAGCCTGCGCTTGCGTACCTGGACGTTATCCGACGGCTGCGTAAGGAATTCGAAGGCGTTCCGCTGGTTTCCTACAACGTCAGTGGTGAGTACGCGATGGTTAAGGCAGCAGCTGAAATGGGATGGATAGCAGAGCGCTCGGTAGTGCTCGAGTCCCTGACTTCAATGAAACGGGCTGGAACAGATATCATAATCACATACCACGCGATGGACGTCGCACAATGGATTCACGAAGCATCTTAAGTCACTTTAGCGTTTTCACCTTCAACTCGTCTTTCTGGGCTCTGCCTGAGGAGAGGCGTGTGGAGATTGCTCAATCTTGGCGCTCAGCACTGCCGGGGATGGCTGATTCAGTCCATTTGTATCGGACTGGTGGGACCCGGACAGATGGAGATGTTCTTGTGTGGAGTTCGATTCCGATTGAGGACGATCAAGCTCCAGCTAACTTCTTCGAGAAGTTTCTTGAGGTGCAGAGACCGTATCGTAGCTATATGCATATTGTGGACGTTCTTTGGGGCTTCACTCGCCCATCACAGTATGCTCGAGGCAGTGCGGACAGAGAGATTGATCCAATGCTCGAACGTGCCTTGCCATACCTGATTGTATATCCATTCGTGAAAACCCATGAATGGTATCAACACTCGGTCGAAGAACGACGGAGAATGATGACGGGACATATTCGTATCGGGAAGCAACATGAGGGTATCGATCAGCTTCTACTTTATTCGACTGGCCTCCAGGATCAGGAGTTTGTCGTCGCGTACGAGTCAGCTGATTTGAGTGCTTTTTCTGCACTGGTTGTTGACCTTAGAATGACTGAGGCACGCTTGTATACAGAGCGTGACACACCGGTATACGTAGGGGTACACGTGTCTCCGGATGATAAGGGGACGAAGTGGCTTTGACTCCTCGCTTGGTACGTGCGTGCCGGGGCGAGGAAGTCGACCGAACACCGGCTTGGCTGATGCGTCAAGCTGGTCGGTATTTGCCTGAGTATCGAAAAGTGCGAGAGGCCCATTCTCTGCTAGATATCTGCGCAGATGCCGAACTCACATCTAAAGTCACGCTTCAACCATTGGAGCGCTTTGACCTAGATGCCGCGATCATATTCGCAGATATATTGCTCCCCCTAGTACCGATGGGTATTGACCTGGACTTTGTCCCTGGCAAGGGACCAGTAATCCAAAATCCAATTCAGTCTGTATCAGACGTAGAGGCCCTTGAATTGTTTGATCCAAGGGATCACCTAAGCCCAACGCTTGAGGCGATTAGCTCAGTCCGAACGGAAGTGGAGCAAGATTCTGCTGTCATAGGCTTTGCAGGCGCCCCATTTACTCTAGCGAGCTATCTAATAGAGGGTGGCCCAACCAAGAACTTTGGTCGAGTGAAGTCTTTTATGTGCAATGAGCCGGAAGCATTTCTTGCACTCATGATCAAGCTGAGGGAAGTCTCTGGCAGATGGTTAACAGCCCAGGCTGAGGCAGGGGCAGATGCTCTACAGCTCTTCGACACTTGGGCGGGATGGCTCGATCCTATCACGTATGAGAAGCAGGTTATGGAGCACTCTAGGTTTGTCTTTCATAATCTGAAGGAAACGGGTTGTCCAACGATTCATTTTGCGGTTGGTGCTCCCCATCTCATCGAATTACTGTCGCAAGCAGGAAGTGACGCGCTTGGTGTGGATTGGCGTCTCCCAATCGATGAAGCCTGGAATCGATTTAGCGCAGAGCTTGGTATTCAGGGCAACCTTGATCCCACGGCACTCCTGGGCTCAGAGCAACACATTCGCGGAGCAGTCAAGGATGTGATGCAGAGAGTGAATCGGCGTCCGGGCCATATTTTTAATCTAGGGCATGGGATGCTTCCTCAAACGCCGCCAGACTCTGTGACCATAGCGATTGACGCGGTCCGTTCTTATGAGGCCACAGCTGCGTGACACCACGCCCCCGTGTGGTGGTGGTGGGTGGTGGATTGGCGGGGCTCACGGCTGCGTTTCGGCTCAGTCAAGCTTCGCGTGCGAACGAGGGCACAGTCGCATCAGAGGTCGTTATAGTCGAAGCGTCAGACCGCGTTGGTGGCAAGCTATGTACTGAACGCACTGCCGGGTTCGTTGTAGAGGGTGGTGCGGACTCTTGGGTTCCACGGACCGGGGAGACAGAGTCTTTAGCAGAAGAGCTTGGGCTAGCTCATGAGATTAGCCCCGCAGTGGATTGCTCAGTTCGGGCTTACCGCCGTGATAATCATGGGCTTGTGCCTTTTCTGGCGGAGGGAGGGAGTCCCGTTGGGCGGCCTTCTTCACTCTTGTTAAATCCGGCTCTATCGCTCTTGGGTCGAGCGAGGGCAAGGCTCGAACCCTTCATACCCAAGCGGATTGAGGGTGAAGATGAAAGTGTTAAGAGTTTCATACAGCGTCGGCTGGGAGTTAGGGCTTATAAAGAAGTTTATGAGCCACTCCTTGGAGGGATATTCGGCGGTGACCCAGCTGAACTAAGCGCTCAGGCGACACTAGCACCTCTAGTACAGATAGAAGTCGATGGTGGGAGCTTGATCCGGAGTGGGGAATCTCCAGGGCATGATAGAAGTAGTGAACGTCCGCCGATTCTGACTTTCGCTAAGGGAATGTCATCACTTACGGAAGGGCTACAGGATAGTCTGGGGGCAGATAATGTCCGAACTTCCACTCTAGTGACGAAGATATATCGTGATTCCGGACAGTGGGTAGTGCGCATGAGTACTGGTGTGGAAGAGAGGTGTGATGTGGTGGTCATGGCTACCTCTACTTCCACCGTTAGGGAGGTGCTTTCCGAACTACCAGATATTCAACAATCAGTGCCCGAGGTTCCCACAGCCCAAACCACTGTCGTGAACCTAGCATACCGTAGCTCAGCCGTTACCTGTCCCCTAGACGCGCATGGCTACCTCAATGGTCATGGGGTTGGCAATGGCGTATCCGCATGCACATGGTCTTCCGCAAAATTCGAGCACAGAGCCCCTCCTGATCAGGTGCTTCTCAGGTGCTTCATCCGTGGGATCCCAGTCGCTGCCACAGACGCAGAACCTAAAAACCCAGAAGAGGCTGTGTCTCTTGCCAGAGATGAATTGGCAGAGAGTCTTGCGATCACTGAAGCTCCAAATCAAACCTGGATCCATAGCTGGCCTGTTCCTGTGTATCGGGTGGGCCACACCCAACGAATCGGTGATCTGCGCGTCCGGTTAACGGAGTTGCCAGGTTTTCACTTGGCTGGAGCCACGTACGATGGGGCTAGTATTGAGGCCGTGATTCGATCGGGGATGCGTGCCGCAACAGCGGTTCACAATTCTGATATTTTACAGGAGACCTTATGAGCCGAGGTGGTGGTACCAGTTCTGGGGCACTTTATGAACGTGGCCTAAGGGTTATTCCCGGAGGAGTGAATTCGCCGGTTAGGGCCTTCAGGGCTGTGGGTGGTGTGCCTGTGACGTTTGAGAGAGGTGAAGGTGCGCATCTGATCGATGTCGATGGTCGACAGTTCGTCGATTTAGTGATGTCCTGGGGAGCTATCATTCTTGGGCATGCCCACCCTGTGGTCGTATCAGAAGTTGAGAAAGCAGTTAGCGGGGGGACAAGCTTCGGGGCTCCTTGTCCTGACGAAGTGAAACTTGCTGAGCATATATGCAAGACGGTTCCGAGTGTGGAACGTGTACGGATGGTGAGTTCAGGAACGGAAGCCGTAATGAGTGCAATTCGACTTGCACGCGCTTATACAAACCGCTCGAAGATCCTGAAGTTCAGAGGTTGCTATCACGGTCACGCTGACTCGATGCTTGTGCGTGCAGGGTCTGGGGTGGCGACACTTAGCTTGCCAGACTCTCCGGGGGTTCCCTCCGGCGCAGCCGAGGACACTTTGGTAGCACAGTTCAATAACTTGGATTCGGTTGCCGCACTCTTCGACGAGAACCAGGACAACATCGCGGCTGTGATTATAGAGCCAGTCGCGGGAAATATGGGATTGATACCTCCTGCTGAGGGTTTCCTCGAGGGTCTCCGGGCGCTCACCTCGGAATGGGGAGCCTTGCTAATTTTTGACGAAGTGATGACGGGCTTCCGCGTCGGACCATCCGGGGCACAGGGTCTCTTCGGGATCACTCCCGATCTTACGACTTTCGGAAAGGTTATTGGCGGTGGTTTCCCGGTAGGTGCTTTTGGGGGCCGGGCAGAGATTATGGACCAGATGGCTCCAGCAGGCCCGGTATATCAAGCAGGAACTCTGAGCGGTAACCCAGTTGCTATGCGTGCCGGCCTGACCACACTAGAACATCTTACAAATCCTGCTGTTTACGAGACCCTAGGATCCATGAGTTACGCGTTCGCAGACGCGCTCGCGAATGAGGCCAAGAGCTTTGGGATAGCACTTCAAACTTCGGTCGTTGGAGGCATGTTCGGCTTCTACTTTGCCGAGCACACCGTCAATTCCTGGGAGGAAGCAGAAATGTGTGACCGCGAGCGCTTTGCTGCTTTTTTCCATGGAATGCTAGAGGCTGGTGTTTACTTACCTCCTTCACCCTTTGAGGCTTGCTTTATTTCCACTGCGCACGGGGACTCCGAGGTCGAGTGCTTCAGGGTTGCAGCTAGTTCAGCGATGAAGACCCTTTAGGCAGAAAATTTGGGGATCTCGAAAGGAGGAGTGATCTTGTTATGCACCCTACCGCAGTGGTAGGATTTCTGAAGTTGAAAAACCGGTCCAACACGGGGTTGGGCCGCGCTTATACAGAAGGTAGTCGATCCCAACATAGGCTACTTTCTGATCTTGATCTCTAGGAGGCTGTCGGTGGTTGCTTGGCTTGTTCCAATTTCAGTGTTCTGGTCTCTTGCCGCGCTCTACGTGGGTGGGGCTGCAATTAACATTGAGGGAGGAGGAGGAGGTCGTCAGACATTAGGCCTTCTACTTCTTTTTGCTTCGTATCTAGGCGTGTATACAGTGTCTGGTATGGCCTTGACCGGCGTAGCTGGCGCGGCTTTCGGTGGCATTGTATTCCCCGTTTTGATTGCCTCGATTGCTATGCCCCTACTAACTCGGGTGATGTTTAAGCTCGTAGGAGTGAGTGTTAGCCGAGCTGATTAACGCTGGTGTAACTCACTAATTAGTTCTGGAGTATATCGGAGTGGAGATCTCTCTTGCTGCGGTGTTGGTCCTGGGTGGGCTCGTGATTCTTCGGTGGGTCATCATCGGGCTCGGAAGCCTATTGGTCTTGCATTCTGCGCGTGTTTGTCCGGCCTGCTTTGAACAAACAGTAGCTGTGCGGCGGAAGATCCTCACGGTGTTGGTGCGTATAGCCGAATGGCGGTGGTGCCCCCAGTGTGGCTGGGAGGGCCCTTCCCGAAAACCTGAGAGGAGTCCTTGGACATCGAGGAGCGTCAAGTCGCAGGCTTAGTGGTCAAGATCGACCGCCTTATCTGCGTTGGCTTCGAAACGTGTGTAGAGGTAGCACCGGAGCTATTCCAAATGGACGAGGAAGGGATCGCAATCTTCACGTCAGATACAAATGAAGTTGATAAAGAGACAGTTCTGGAGGCTTGTAAGGAATGCCCGGTTGATGCTTTGGTGGTTCTTGATGCTTCAGGCAATCAACTTCACCCGTAAGGTTAATGGCTGAACCGACTTCGAGTTCTGGTACTGGTAATACACCGCGCGAGGGCTCCGTGACACGGGCTGATACGGTACGCGGCTATGCTGATCTCACCGGAGAAGTAGAGTCAAAAATTGTAGAACAAATCGGGGAGCAGCATGCCCGTTTGGTGAGTCGGTTGTCTGAAGTAGGGGCAATCATAGTCATTGCAAGCGGGAAAGGCGGAGTCGGAAAGAGTGCGGTCACCGCAAATCTTGCTGTGGCCCTAGCGGCCCGCGGCGCAAGAGTTGGTGCCGTTGACGCAGATCTAAATGGACCTTCGTTAGGGAAAATGCTGGGGCTTATAGGCAGCCAGTTAGAAGATCGTCCGGATGGCATTGTACCCGCGGTTGGAGTAGCTGGGGTCAAGGGGATCTCGACGGACTTGCTTATAGAGGAAGGAGTGCCCTTGAGATGGAAGGGACCGGCTCATGATCAATTTGTTTGGCAGGGAGTTACTGAAGCGGTAGCGCTCCGGGAATTTATCTCGGACGTAGTTTGGGGGCCGATAGATTATCTGATCATCGATATACCACCTGGTACTGATAAGATTGGGCGTTTTCTCGATTTGGTCTCAGAAGTAGGACCCTCGCATCTACAGCCCGATCAAGTTCTGCTCGTGACGATTCCATCGGAAGTAGCAGGAGCGGTTGTGGCCAGGTCGGCGACACAACTGCTCGAAGGCGGTGTGCCTTGTATTGGCCTTATAGGAAACATGGCTGGGTATGCTCAGCCAGGCCGTGATGAGTTGCTTCCCCTCTTTACGGGCCCTAGTGCTGGAGATATTGCGGACGCGGTCGGCCTTGAACTATGGTCGGAAATTCCATTCGATCCCGTGTTCGGTTCGAGGACCGATAATGGTGATCCGGCTGGAGCGGAGGGCGATTCGATTGTAGCTCAGGTATTCACAGACCTAGCTGAGCGAGTAGAACACGGTCCCGGAGGAAGGGAGGAGAAGAAGTGAAATTTCTCTGTATCCAATGCGATGAGGTTATGAGTTTTTCAGATCGTGATTTGCCTGGAGATGGGACCATTACCGCGCTATTCAGTTGCGGTGCCTGTGGTCGAGAAATGGCTATGCTCACCAACCCCATGGAAACTCAGCTCGTAACGTCATTGGGTGTTGAGATAGGTGGCAGGACTGTTCCAGAGCAGCCACTGCAGCAGACACGTAGTAGGCTGGATACTCCCCGTGATGATGCTTTTGTCGATGAAGAAGCGACATTGGCTGGGGATCCGGGAAGTTCAAGCACAATCCCTGCTACTGAGCATGAATTTGTCAGGATTCGTGTGACCTGGACATCCGAAGCGACTGATCGGCTTGCGGGCGTCCCTAAATTTGTGCGTGGTATGGTGAAGAGGATCTACACGGAATACGCTCAAGAAAAGCAGATAGAGGTTATCACGCCTGATGTAATGGATCGGGCCAGATCTGACTTAGGGTTAGAGGGGATGTGAACAGTACTGCGGCCGACGAGACGGTGGCCATGGATAGCGACTCGATCTCTCTGATGGAAGTCTGCGGACTGCATTACCGTTACGCTTCGGGTTCCCCGGTGCTTATCGACATCAATCTGGAAGTGTCAGCGGGTGAGATAGTCGCGCTACTGGGCCCCAATGGTGCGGGTAAGAGTACTCTATTGCGCCTCCTCCTGAACGAATTGACCCCTGAAAGCGGAACCATTGTGGGTCCTCTCTTAAGTATGAAGTCAGGACGTGTGTTAATGGGTTATGCAGGAGAGGAGAGTGCGCACTTCAACTCTTTGACTGGTATCCAGAATGCACATTTCTTTGCCCGAGCAGCAGGGGTTGAAAAAGATGAAGTGTCGGAGGTGGTTTCTGATCTCATGGATTTGGTTGGTTTGTCAGATGAGGCTGATAAGGTGGTGTCGTCGTACTCATTTGGGGCCAAGCGGAAGCTCTTGCTACTCGAGGCGCTAGTTCACCAGCCTAAGCTGCTCCTGCTAGATGAACCGACTGTAGGGCTTGATCCCATCTCCAGGGATGCACTGGCTCACATTCTAAGCAAATGCAGCCAGGAGGGCTCCGCGATCGTAATGGCTAGCCATGATCTGAATTTCCTAGAACAATTAGCAGACAGGATTCTTATAATCGACAAGGGTCGAGTAGTCTCATCTGGCTCTCAGGCCGAGCTACTTTCTTCCCTGGGAACAGCGACACGTTTCCAGGTATCAGTAGACGCAGCCGCTATCGAATTGCCTCAGTACTTCGGGGATAATGTAGAGTTGGTGGATGACTCTGGTCCGCTGGTGTTTGAGACAACCAGAGGACAGGCTGCACTGCCAGATATATGGGCTGCACTCATATCAGCGAGAGTCAAGATCTTGGGCGTAGAAGTGAGAGAGCCGGGCCTGGCAGAGTTGTTCCGAAGGGTTACTGGGCAGGAACTACCAGAATGAAGCTTCTTGTCGCAGCGATGGAATTTCGGCTAGCTCTAGCAAGGCCTCGTTTGTTAGCGTTGAATGTGATGGTGCCTGTGGCACTTGTGTTGGCGATCTCATTGGGTGGTGCACCAGTATTTCATGCAGCTGCCGTCTATACGGTACTCTTCACCCTTTTTGGGACATTTGGATCTTCGATTCCCCTTGTGCGTGATGCTGAATCCGGGCTTTTCGGTCGCATTATTAGAGCGGGTGTCCCGCGATCACACTTTCTTCTCGAGCGAGCGGTAGGCGGCAGCGCGATTGATGCACTTCAACTCTTACCTGCCCTCACAATCGCGACACTGGGTTCTATCTCACTTAATGAGTGGATTAGGGCTGTCCTCGTTCTTTGGTCCTCCGTATGGATAGCAAATCTGCTAGGCAACTTGGTAGCGGCAGTAGCGAGGTCTCTTGCTGAGACAGCACTGTTTTCTGCAGTCGCAGCGCTCCTCTTACTGCACTTCTCAGGTGTATTTAGGACCCCCTCTCCTCAGTCCTCATGGGCAGTGGTAGAAACTCTTAGCCCGTTTCAAGCTCTCCACGAGACCCTTTTTGCGGTATTAGTGGGCACTAGCACTGAGGTCCCACTGGGGCTCGTTCTTTGGGTACTAGTTCTTCCCACTGTAACGGTACTGTTAGCGAGGCCAATCACCAGGTCTTTGAGGGCGACCAGGGACGGTTAAGAATGCCCTTAACTGCAGCTAAACAAGCTGCAGTTAAGGCCCTGCTGACGGATGGGTATTTAAGGCTTGTAGGTGGCACTTCTAGGTCGGTTGCCCGAGGGGAACACTGTAGATATAATTTTAGGCGCTTTTCTTGTGAAAGATGGTGCGAGCACTGAGAATCCTTGTAACGAAGGGCTTGTCGTGCTTCTACGGAATATCTGCCTTAGGGCAATGTTCGGCAGTCATATTTGTTCAACAAAAGAGTTCTCCACGCTCGTATGAAACTTGAAGTCTAGCCAGGAAGGCCCGGGGGGTTGGTCCGCCGGGCCTGTCGTACATGTAGCTGTAAGTGGCACATATAAGGGAGCAGGTTAAGAGGTAGTAGTTCCCCCCCCTGTTTTACTGGCACCCTAGTTGGGAGTCAGACAAAAATTCCATTATCGCGAAGGCAAGTATGTATCGAGAGATTCTGGTCCCAGTAGATAACTCCGAGGCCTCACACTGGGCCGTTGATAGAGCGATTGAACTATGTCAACGCTCAGAGGGCCAGATTACTGGGAATCATGTTTATGCAGCCCGACTACATGATGTTCGTTTTCGTCAACTAGAGACGGGTCTCCCAGCGCAATTCCAGAGTGCCGAGGAGATCAAGCGCCAGCGCAAGATCCACGACAAGTTGATCGAAAAGGGTCTCCAGCTCATCTCGGATTCCTTCCTTGACCAGACGGATAAGCTGTGTAAGGCGGCTGGAGTACCTCTCACACGTCAGCTTCTGGAGGGCATCAACTACGAAGAGATTATCCGGGAAACGAACCGTGGGGAGGGACGACTACCGAGCCTTATCGGGTTTGACCCCAATATTGCGGACAAGTATGACGGCGGAGATCAAGTTCGTGGAGATGTTCAGATAGGCGAAGACGGGCGGATTATAGCTGAGGACGAAGATCAAGAAGAGAAAATAGCAGGATCAAGTGGCCGGGCTTACGACTTGTTGGTTATGGGGGCACATGGTATAGGGCAGCAGGAGTTCTCCCAACTTGGGGGAGTTACAAGCCGCGTTCTTCGGAAGATTGAAAAAGACGCGATGGTCATTCGTAATGATCGAAAGCTGGAGGGTGGCAAGTGGATGGTCTGCATCGATGGCTCAGCCTATAGCTATAAAGCAATGCGGCTAGCATTAGAAATGGCCCAGGAGTACGGTGCCACTCTTTATGTATGTTCGGCCTTTGATGTGGAATATCACCACGTTGTGTTCGGTAACATTAAGGATGTTCTGTCTGTACAGGCCTCGAAAATCTTCAAGTTCGAGGAACAAGAAGAACTTCATAACAACATTATCGACAAAGGTTTGCTCAAGCTCTGCAAGGCAAACATAAAGCGTGCACAAGTCATGGCCGAAGAGTTTCCTGACGTGGAAGTTGAAACGCAGATTCTCATCGGAAAGCCATTTGACTGTATTCTCAGGTGGGTAGAAGAAGTGGAGCCCTCAATGCTGGTCCTAGCTCGCCATGGTAGCCACCGGATTGAAGGGACTGACCTGGGCTCACAAGCAGAAAACCTCGCCCGCTTAGCTGATACGAGTATCCTTCTTGTTGGGACTGAGAACGTCCATCCGGAAGAGATTCCTTGGATTGAGGAAGATGGAGAGACAGGTCTAGAGTGGGGCCCAGGAGCGGAAGTGCGCATCCTACGGGTGCCCCCTTTCGCACTTGGGATTGCCCGTCGGGCTGTCGAGGAATTTGTGCTAGACAACTATGGTCTAGGTGCTAATGGAACTTATCGGGAGGAGCGCCCTCGTGAGGCAGTAAATGGGAAGCTTGCATCGAGTCTAGAAGCTGGAACCCACAGTAATGGCAACGGTTCAGGGGCCCAGTCTTCGAATGGCGAAGTCCGAGCACCAGCCGTTCCACCATTGGGCACCAATGGATTGCCGATGGTGACCAATGAGCGGCTAGACGAAGCCATCAAGAAACTTCTTCCTACGCACATGCAGCTCATCATGGGTATCGGTACGGCGGAAGAACTTGCCCTAGCGGAAGTCAAGGCTGAAGAGGCGATGAAGCGAACCCATGTCGAAGGGAGTGATGTTGATCCTGAGCCCAGCACGCCAATGATTTCTGTGGCTTGTCCTTACACCGGGCACGTTCAGACTCGGGAACGGAATGAGCAAGACCCGGTTGTCTGGACAGTTGAAGCTCGTGAGCGCCTGGAAAATGTGCCGCTAATAGCACGTCCGCTTGCCCGAAACACTGTTGAGCGGTTTGCTCGGGATAACAGTTTTTGGAGGGTTACCACGCTTGTCATGGATGAGAATAAAGATGCCATGATTGCTGCTGATGAATTTGATATGGATACAATGCTGGTCATGTTTCGTGAACTTCAAGCGAAGCAGCTTAAGGCTACGGCAGAGGGCGTCGACGGTATGACTCCAGAGATGCGCAAATTTATTGAGGAAGCGAAAGCTCAGGGTGTAACGAGGTGCCCTGTTCGTGATGTTGCAGAAGCTGCGGACGATTGTCCGGTAGATTTCAAGACTGCAACGCCAGAGGAAGCGAAGTCCGCGGTTGAAGCGTTCATGACGGATGGGGACGCTAGCGAGTGAAAATAGGCACTTTCTCTGCTGGCCAGAATTTGGTCACGGAAAGGTTTGAGTCCCTTCCTATTCTGGACTTCCCTGTCGATCCAACTCAGTTCTCCCATAAGCGTGATCAAGAACTTGAAGCTGCACGGCCGGACACCGCTATACCGCACGTGGTGGCATGGAATATTACCCGACGCTGCAACCTTGAGTGTTCTCACTGCTATATATCTGCTGGTTCATGGCAGAGTGCAGAGAACGAACTCTCTACAGAAGACTGCCATCGCGTATTGGATGATGTGCTGGCGGTGAACCCTGCTGTGCTCTTGATCCTAAGTGGAGGAGAGCCATTAGTACGCGATGATCTCGAAGAAATAGCGGATCATGCGGCGTCAGCAGGTGCGACAGTGGTGGTCGGTACCAATGGTACCGGCCTGAGCGATGAGCGCATTAGATCTCTTAAGGGAGCCGGTGTCCGAGGGGTCGCTGTGAGTATCGACTCACTGGACCCAGACTATCACGACCGCTTTAGGCATGGCTCGGGGTCTTTGTCTGCAACGCTTGATGCAGTGACGCGTCTTGGTGAGCATGGACTCGATTTCATTGTCCAGACCAGCCTTACTAGAGGGAATCGCTCAGAGCTACCTGATCTCGTGGAATGGGCTGCTGAAAAAGGTGCAGTTTCCTTCAATCTCTATTTCTTGGTTCCTACAGGGCGAGGGGAACGCATGGAAGGTCTTTCGCCTGAAGAAAACGAGGAGGTTCTGGCTGAATTGGTATTGCTAGAGCAGGCGAATCGTGGACGAATGATGATCCGCTCAAAGTGCCAGCCTCAATTGATGAGGCACATAGTTGAAACTGACGAGGAGTCTCCTTTACTGAACTACGCTACACGCTGTCCATGTGGTGTCCAATACTGCAGGATTACTCCTGAAGGCAAGCTTACCCCTTGTCCTTATATGCCGGCTGTGGCTGGGGACCTGATGAAGGAGTCATTCGAGGACATCTGGAAGGAATCTTCTTTATTCACAGCGTTACGTGGGGGCGCACTCTCAGGGCGTTGTGGGCGATGCGAGTACCGCGGAATCTGTGGTGGCTGCCGCGCGCGCGCGTTCGCTCAAACGGGAGACCCCCTTGGGCCCGATGAGTCGTGTGCTTACGATCCACCGGGTAACCGTCCTTTTGTGGAGCCCCGCCGACAGGTGACTTATGGAGCGGCAGCTGCTAGGGAAATGGTGTGGACACCAGAGGCGGAAGAGCGAATCTCTCGAGCTCCTAGCTTCGTCCGTGGCGTGGTGACCAAACGAGTAGAAGATTTTGCGCGAAGGCATGGCTACACCGAAGTCAATCTTGAAGTAATGGCTGAGGTGAGGCGAAAAATGCCCGTGGATTTCTCTAAGCGAGTGCCTTTTTTCTTAAAGGACCACGAGAAGGCCCCTGAGCATGTGGAGACGACAGATGCCTAAGATCAGTCGTAGAGCGGAGTGGTCTTGGCTACAAGCGAGTTTGCCAGTGGCAATTGTAGTGGCCATTGGGTTAATAGCGATCGCGATCGAACCCCTGGCAGCGCAGGGCTACACACCTCGGGAATATGGTGACTTCCCTGTTATCGGAAGTCGGGCCGCCATCTGGATTGCCGCCCAGCTTCATCTCTTCTTTGCGGCATTCGTGCTTGGTGTGCCGATGTTTGCGGTTGTTGCTGAGGCGATCGGGATCTTTAGTTCTGACGATCGATATGACAAGCTAGCGAAGGAGTTCACCCGGCTATTGCTGGTTTCCTACTCGGCGACAGCGATTTGGGGTGCGATCCTCGTCTTTGGACTGATCACACTGTATCCGGGTTTATGGGGCTACCTGTCGGAGATCTTTGCCCCGTCCATGTGGGTTTACGTGGGGATCTTCTTTTTCGAGTCGTTTACGCTCTACCTGTATTACTACGGTTGGGATCGCTGGAAGAAGGGTCGAGCAAAATGGGGTCATTGGGGCCTTGGTATCCTGCTTAATCTCTGGGGTACGGCAGTGATGTTGATCGCCAATTCTTGGCTCACATACATGATGAGTCCGCCTGCCGAGGTCACCCCGGATACGGCTCCAGGGATGGTACAGTTTTGGAGTGCATTTGCTAACGCAACCTGGATGCCAATCAATATCCACCGCTTGATCGCTAATGTTGTATTTGGTGGTGCGATCGTCGGGGCTTATGCGGCCTATCGCTTCCTCTCCGCGAAAACTGATGAAGAGCGAGCGCATTACGATTGGATGGGTTATATCGGGAACTTCATTGCGATCAGCGCCCTCATCGTGCTGCCTTTCGCTGGCTATTGGCTTGGCCGAGAGATTTACGAGTTCAACCAGCAGATGGGTACCACCATGATGGGTGGTTTCATGAGCTGGCTATGGGTGGTACAGGCCTTCTTGATCGCAGTTCTCTTCCTAGCTGGTAATTACTATTTGTGGGTTGGTATGGGTCGTATCCCTGGGGCAGAGCGGTTCATGCCGTACACGAAGTGGATGCTGCTTGTTCTATTGATTGGTGCAGCAGTTTGGGCCACCCCACGCAACATGATTGCAGACCGTGCCGAGATCACTGCTATGGGCGGCCAGTTCCATCCGTTCTTAGGCGTTCTGGGTGTCATGAGTGCGAAGAACACTGCAGTTAACTTCATGATCCTAACGACGTTTTTGTCCTTCCTGCTTTACCGTAGGGCGAACAAGAAGGCGGTAGTCTCCTGGGAGAAGACTGGAACTACGATCCAAGGTGCCCTCTTTGCTGTTTCTGCAGCCGTGGTCCTTTTCTACGGGATCTATGGGTACTTCGTTCCCTCGATCGTACGTATCGGATTCAGTGTCTATCAGGTTCTTGCAGTGATTGCCGCAATCATTCTTGTCGTCGTGATAGATGTGTTCATGATGCGTGGGGCTGAATCACGGGGAGAAATCCGCTGGGGAGAAATGCCAGAACGTTCTCAGTACGCTCTTTTTATCCTCGCAGTCACTTTTACTTGGCTAATGGGTTTGATGGGCTTTGCTAGAAGCGGGATTAGGCAACACTGGCATGTTTTTGAGGTTATCAGAGATACAAGCGTTGATGCGGCGACGCCGGCGCTTGGTTATGCATCGATCGTGATTTCTGCATGTGTACTCATCTTTCTCAGCTTGGTCACCTTTATCTTTTGGGTTGGTGGTTTAGCTGAGAAGCCTGTGATCTCGGGCACGGCGGTTGGTGCTACCGCTTCGGCTTCAGCAGATGGGGACTAGGAGCTAGGCGATGACGAACATCAAAGTCCTTGGGGTGATGATTGGCACGCTAGCCGTCTATACGTGGATCGCCAATGCGATTCCGCAGATAGAATCAGCGGTGCCTGAAGAGGTGAGTTTTTCGGCAGATGTGAGTCCAGCCGAACTCGTAGCAGCTGGGGCTGAGCTCTATAGTGGAGGAGGTGGATGTACCACCTGTCATGGGCTTGAAACTCGAGCTCCAAATCTTCTTACTGACTACAACGGTGAAGGAACAATAGGCCAGCGGTGTGGGACACGTGTGAGTGGACAGGATTGCAAGACCTATCTCCACGAGTCCATGATGGATCCAGCGGGCTATGTCTTGGAAGGTTTCGAGCCGATGGTGTTTCAGGCTCGCGTCCTTTCAGGTGCTCAGATTTGGTCTCTTGTAGCGTTCCTCCAAGATCAAGGCGGCGTAGTCACCGTGAGTGGCTCTGACGTTGCGACAGCTGCAGAAGCAGATGCTGCCGCCCCTGCTGGTGGACCAATGGTGGCGTCAAATGATCCACTCGAGATTATGCGTGGAAATCTCTGCTTAGGGTGTCACATGCTCGACGGTGAAGGAGCCGAGCTTGGGCCAGCGTTCGATGGCATGGGATCTCGCATCGCCACCGACCGCATCCGAACGGGTATCATTGATCCGGCACTTGAGATTGCTGAAGGATTTGACCATTTGGCCGGTTCTATGCCACCCAACCTCGGTGATATGCTGACTGCGCGGCAGCTGGAGGTACTCGTGGACTTTTTGGCAGGACAAGGAGGCTAGGGCATGGGAGCTCTCAAGTCTGTTTTCCGCCTGCTCGGTACCCCGTTCCGTCCGATAAGCTCGGTAATGGCAAGGTTCCTGAATACGCCTTTTAGGCAAGCGACTGCTGTTCTCTTGTTTTCCTATGTCCTAATCGAGGTCGGGATCCCGTTCATACCACCGCTGTTTGGTGTGGCCAGCGCTCCGGTACCGAACACGGTGGTTCTGGAGTACTTAGTTATTGCGATCGTTGGCATCCTGCTTTGGGTCAGTGATAACGAGCAGCGATGGTCAGAGTTTAAGCAGCCAATCCACGATGTTTTGGTTCAACCGGAACGACGAATGGCTCGTGGGGCCCTCTTAGTTATAGTTCCTGGCTTCATCGCATTCCAAGCCTATACGAGTGCGCAGCCAGACATCTCGGCTCCACCAAGCTTCCGTGCAATTCATCCGGCTCCTCCCACAAGCATCACGTTTCAGGGTGAGCAGATGGTTCTTGATGGACTTGAGAATCCTCTGAGGTCGGCAGGCTCTCTTGAGGAACACTATGAGGTGGGCAAGAGCATCTACTACAAGAATTGCATGGCGTGTCACGGAGATGGGCTGCAGGGCCGCGGACATTACGCACAGGCGTTCAACCCGGCACCCCTCAGTTTCCAGGATGCCGGGACGATTGCGATGCTTACGGAGAGCTTCGTCTTCTGGAGGATCGCCAAGGGTGGTCCCGGGTTGCCGAGTGAAGGAGCACCCTGGAATTCAGCAATGCCGGCGTGGGAGGATTTTCTCACGGCCGATGAAATTTGGTCTGTGATTATTTTCCTTTACGAACAGACAGGTCATGATCCGCGCACGTGGGAATTGGAAGGGGAGGAGCACTGATGCTTCTACTTCAGAATGTCAGTCCTCACGGTTTGGACAAGAAACTTCGCTTCTCGACACAACAAGTGTTGCTTGGGGCCTTGCTGCTTCTGGGAGCGAGCCTGCTGGCGATACCTGAAGATGTGATTGCCCAGGTAGATGGTAAGGCGGTATACGATCAGTGGTGTGCTGGATGCCATGGCGAGGATGGTGCTGGAGAAGGGCCTGCAGCCAATACGATGCTTCCTAGGCCGCGGGACTTCACGCTGGCCCTTTATCAGGTCAGGACCACGGCGTCCGGTGAGCTCCCAACCGATGAAGACATACTGAAGGTGATCAATGAAGGTATGCCGGGTACGGCAATGCCTGGTTGGGAAGAGGTACTGACGGAAGCGGAAATACTGGCTTTAGTTGACTACCTCAAGACATTCTCACGGTTCTTCCAGGGTGACCCACCTACCCCACTCGATTTCGGGAGAGCTACGAGTGGAGGTGAAGACGCTATTGCTCGGGGCGAGGAAGTATATCAAACGGTTGAGTGCTGGCGTTGCCATGGCCAACAAGGTCGGGGGGATGGGGAATCTGCGCCGACACTTAATGACGACACAGGCTTCCCGATTTTTACGGCTGACCTTACTGAGAATTGGAGATTCAACGGCGGCGGTGAGGTAGAAGAGATCTACCGAGTCCTAAGAACGGGCCTAGATGGAACCCCCATGCCGACATTTTCGGACATTGTAGATGCAGGGGTAATCACTGACGAGGATCTATGGAGCCTCGCACACTACGTTCGTAGTCTTTCACCTGAGGAAGAACCCAGTGTAGAAGAGGTTGTCACCGCACGGCTTCTAACGGACACACCTCTTCCTCAGACGATCGAAGATGTCGTCTGGGAAGAAACCGAACGTTTCTATGTGCCGCTTTCTGGTCAAATCGTCGTCCAGCCTCGCTGGTTCAACCCAAGAGTAGATGCCGTATGGGTCCAGGCGGTACATGATGGTCAGGAGCTAGCGCTGCTTGTGAGTTGGGGTGATCCGTCTGAGAGCCCTGACACACTGTGGGCCGAATTCGGTAGCCAGGTGGTAGCTACGATGGGCTCCGAAGATCAAGGGGCCGCCACTAGCTCAGGTACTGCTGACCAACTTGTAGTGCAGTTTCCACAGGAATTATCCGAAGGACAGGAGCGACCTTATTTCTTGCAAGGCGATACCCGACGACCAGCCTACACCTGGACGTGGCAGAGCGACGTAGGGGGTGCCTTTGAGAGCATCGCTCGTGGGATTGGTACAGCAGCAAGACAGCCAGATGCTGAGCAACATGTTCGTGCCACGGCACAGCATGCTGATGGGCAGTGGAAGGTTCTTTTTGTTAGACCCCTTGATACTGGGGGTGCTGAAGATTTAGCTTTCACTGCTGGACAAGCAGTACCGATGGCGTTCCAAGCATGGGATGGTGACAATGGTGAAACTGGTAGCCAGGG
>PBPC01000078.1 GCA_002724575.1 Gemmatimonadota bacterium
CAGCAGCACCTAACTTGCGTACTTTTTGTGCACGTTCTCTAAACGCTTCCTCACCATCTTTGAGGGAGATAGAGTTTACGACCCCTTTACCCTGAAGGGTCTTGAGACCTGCTTCGATCACGTCCCAATCAGAGGAGTCCACCATAACCGGGATTCTTGCAATCTCGGGTTCGGATGCCATGAGATTGAGGAAGTGTGGCATTGCAGCGGAGGAGTCCAGGAGTCCCTCGTCCATATTAACATCAATTATTTGAGCGCCGCCTTGAACTTGCTCCCGAGCAACTTCAAGGGCGGTTTCATAGTCGTCTTCTTTGATGAGTCGAGCAAAGCGACGAGATCCTGTTACGTTGGTTCTCTCACCCACATTAACGAATAGTGCTGATGGTCCAATCGAGACTGGCTCTAGCCCTGAGAGATTGGTTCTTCGTTGTATCGTGGGAAGTTTTCGTGGTCTTTGGTCCTTAACCTTTTCAGTGATCGCTCGAATGTGATCGGGTGTTGTACCACAGCAGCCACCGACGATGTTCAAGAAGCCCGCGTCAACGAACTCAGCTGTTACATTAGCCATGTGTTCCGGTGTTTCGTCATAACCACCAAATTCATTGGGAAGGCCAGCATTGGGATAGCAGCTAACGGGCAGCGGAGCGACGGCAGCGAGTTCTTCTATATGGGGCCGTAGTTCGTCGATCCCGAGAGCGCAATTAAAGCCGATGCTAAACAGCCCGTTTTGACGACCGCGGCCAAGCTGTACACCATGTGCGACCGAGTTATAGAACGCTTCAGGGGTCTGACCCGAGAGCGTCCGGCCACTTCGGTCAGTTATCGTTCCCGATACCATTACGGGGATATCTAGACCTGTCTCCGTGAGCACGGTAGAGAGTGCGAACAAAGCTGCCTTAGCGTTAAGCGTGTCAAAGGCAGTTTCAATCAGGAGTATGTCAGAACCGCCCTCGATCAGCCCATGCGCTTGTTCAAGGTATGCTTCTGCTAGTTCATCAAATGTGATATTCCTAGCCCCGGGATCCCCAACGTCTGGCGATATTGAGGCAGTCCGGTTAGTAGGACCTAGGGCTCCGACAACCCATTTAGGATGACCTGGATCATCTCGCTCAGCATCTAGTACTGCAGCGCGAGCGAGACGTGCTGCTTCCCGGTTGAGTTCTCTTGCTTTCCCTTGGAGGTTGTAGTCAGCCAGTGAGATTCGATTTGCATTGAAGGTGTTAGTCTCAATCAAGTCTGCCCCAGCCGATAGGTATTCCTGATGGATTTCCTTGATCAAGTTCGGCTGCGAAAGAGAGAGTATGTCATTCGCCCCAATTAGCGGTGACGTATGTCCAGGGAAGAGGTCACCGCGAAAATCATCTTCGTTAAGGGAGTGACGCTGGATCATCGTTCCCATCGCCCCATCCATCACTAGGATCCGTTTGTCGAGGTGCTCCCGCAGGAGGTCAGTGCGCTTTGCCCTCGCGCGCTGCTCTGATTTTGGTATTGATACCATGGTCACCTCGACAAAAAAGCCCCTTCGCTACTAGGTGCGATGGGGCGTGGGCTTTTTAGCTTTGTTCGCCAACGAATCACGCTTGATACGTTGTGCGGGCCGCAATACGCCTTAAATCGCCCGTCAAATGTTTCCAGAAAGCTAGCATCTCTATGCAGGGTGACAAGTTACGCTAGCGTCTACCTAGATAAGAGTACCTGTGCACACCTCTGTAACAGGGCCGTGCAATACCACCTCAAGTTCAGCATTTACGTGAACCTCAAGAGAGCCTCCTATCGTATCAATCATTACAGCTCCTGGGTCGAGCTTCTTACTCCAGATTGCAGCCACAGCAACCGCACAGGCGCTTGTACCCGATGCCGATGTGGGACCTACACCTCGCTCCCAGATAGCGGCTTCAAGCCTATTTCCTAGAGGGGGGCCTGCCAGCTGGACATTTGCACCATTTGATAGGCCGGAGTGAGTAGCGAGAAACGGGCCGAGAGACTCTAGTATTGTGTTACTCACCTCAGGGACAAATACAACCAAGTGGGGATTACCGATTGAGACTGGGATCACGTTAAGGTAAGAGCCATCTGTACCGAGAATTCGTCCGGAACTATCAAGGGAAGAAGCATTGAGGCCTACTGAATCAGGACCAACTCTCGCTTGCCCCATTTCCACTGAAATATCGTAGATTCCGTCCTGCACATCGTGCACAGTCATTCGGACGAGATCTCCTCCTACGGTAACTTCGAATGGAGTATCACCCACTCGATCTTCGCGATAGAGATAAGCAGCTAGAATCCGCAGTCCATTACCACTGCGTTCAAACTCACTGCCATCTGGATTGAACATGCGAAGTTGGGGTAAGCCTTCTAAAAGCTCTCCCATCAGTACGACTATACCGTCGGCCCCGACTCCATGGTTACGATTGCAGACCTCAGCGACTTTATCAGGAGTCGCGATCCATTCGGATCCTTCCTCGAAGATGAGGTAGTCATTTCCCAGGCCATGAGCCTTATAGAATCGCTTACTCAGCATGGGGCGGGGTCCCCATCGAGTCATTTCGGCCTCAGTTTCCCTGGGTGGCTATTGAGTTGGGTTGAGATCCGGGGATTTCACTAGGGTTTCTGATCAAAACTACCACTAAGTTCTCACCCGGATTAATAGCACTGTCGCAACCGCTAGGAATACCACATTTGGGAGCCACGCAGCCACAAGCGGCGATAGTGTTCCAATCTCTCCGAATGCTGCACTAACTCTAAGCATCAGGATATAGAAAAGCACAATTCCGAGAGAAATCCCTATCCCTAAGGCTGTTCCACCACGCTTACTGCTAGTCGCAAGTGGTGCCCCTAATAGAATTACTACTAGCGTTGCGAAGGGGATTGCGAGCTTCTGTTCGCGCTTTACGAGCAACTCTTTTGCGTTCCCGCCTGTTCTCTGGATGATTGTTGCCAAGTTGTCGATCTCAGCATATGTCATTTCTTCCGGCTCCCGGGGAGCTTCCAGGAACTCTTCGGGTTTCTCAGTTAGCTCAGCCATACGTAGGCGATCAAACTCGATAGACTTTTCGGCTGAGTCTGGTGTCAGAGTTCGAAAAAACCCATGCCGCAGAGTCCAGCCATCGAGCGGACTCCACATGGCTGCATCAGCGATGACGTGAAGCCCAGATACACTAGACGTCGGAGGCCGTTCGATAATGACATTTGACATGCTGCCATCGCCCGCAGTCAGCCTATCCACTTGCCAGATCAGCCCATTCTCCGACTCGTAGACAAAGTCGCTCCGCCAAGATCTCATGGGGTCTTCATCAAGCAGAATCTGCGCTGCGATCCGATTCCCCTTGGGTACGATTTCGGTCAAACCTAGAGCCACCACAGTCAGGGAGATACCAACGACAAATAATGGGAGGACAGTTCTGTGAAAGGATATGCCTCCCGCTTTAGCTGCCACGATCTCTCGGTGCCGGGTCATGGTGTGCACAGTAAAGACCGCTGCAATTAGGCCGGCGATTGGAAAGGACCACTGTATGAACTGAGGGAGCTTATAGAAGTACGCTACGCCGATATCCAGGAGCGCTACTCCTCGATCAAGGTAGTCGTCGAGGTTCTCGGTTAGGTCCCCAAGGATCAGCAAAGGAGGAGCGGCGAAGATGAACAGCAAAAAGCTGCGCAAGAACGTCCATGCTACCAAGCGATCTAGGATACGCATTATGCGGATGCACTGTCAGGTTGATGAGGGCTCCTCCTGAAGATACGAGCGACCCTAAGAATCCCTTGGTCTCTGGGAGTGGAGGTCGCGCTTCCCATGCGGCTGACTAGAATCAGCCCAATAGCAAGAAATACAAGATTGGCTAGCCACATGGTTATAGCTGGGTCGGCGAAGCGACGGTCAGCTAGGGTTTCACCCCCGATTAAGCCGAGCCAGTAGATCGCGAAGATCCCACTTGAAGTAGCTGCAACCATACCCACTCCTCCTGTGCGAAAACGTAAAGCCAGTGGGGGGCCAAGTATTGTGAATACCAAACACGCGAAGGCGATTGCGAGTTTCTTATGGATTTCAACTTTATAGCGATTTGCCGCAGCTCGAAGACTTGCTTCTCTGGAGGCGCGGGTGCGACTCGAGATGACAACTGACTGTGTAATTGGATCTCGCGAGAGCAGTGAGGTGCCGTCGGTGAAGGCCGCGTCTCTGTTACGCGTTTGATATATTTCCATAGTCCCAACCATAGAAGTGTCCTCATCTATGGGGCGTCCTAGTGCCAGACGCAGTGCTTGAAGAGCTTTTTCTCGACTATCAATTCTGACAGAGTCCAGTTCTTCTTCTCTTGAGGACACACTTTCTGTAAGGAGCTTGAAGCCCATCTCACGATCGGAGCGGTCTGACCCACCAAAACGTCTCTCAAGCTCATTCCCAACATCACGGAGTGGAATGATTTGTTTGTCAAAGTATACACGCTGAAACCCACCGATGCGGTCAGTTTGGACTTCGTGTACTACTCCATCAAAGAGAGTGAGGTACAAATCAGTTTTCTCCGCATTGAACGCCATCTCACCGCTGGCTGCATATGTCGTGCGCTTTCGAGTCGAGCTGTTTGAGTCAAAAATTGTGACTTCTTCCAGTTTGTTGGCCGCTTGATCAATTCGATCAGCAGTCATGAAGTATACATCTACACCAGATTCAGTTTTGATTTCGTTGACGATTTGTTCACGCAGTTCAAGGGTTGGGCTTTTTTGCCCTATGTCTACAAGAAGGTTCTTGAGCCGATGATTAGACTCGGGAAGGATCTGGTCGTTGAAGTAAAGCATTGCCACGGTAACAACTGCGCCCATACCGAGCAGTGGTACGAGGACACGGGTGGGCTTGATACCACCGGCAGACATTGCTGTGATCTCATTTGATGAAGCGAGCTCAGTGAACGAGTACAGAACTGCTACCAATACAGACATAGGGAGGGACAATGCGATGGTATGGGGTAAGGAGAGTATCAGAAACTCACCGACCACTGTCCACGGGAGCCCTTTTCCGATCAGGCCTTCGATCCTCTGCGCAACAGCATTGAGGAAGATTAGTCCTGTGATCGTCGCCAAAGCGAAGATAAAGGGCCCTATATGAATCTTTATCAGATACTTAGTGAGGACTCCTAAGCGCATCGCTACTCCATACACATCGAGTTCGAGTAAAGCGCCCCATACGGAAGCTAGGTACTTCGTCCGGCTATATTCAAGGCACGTTCTTCATCGCTGGTTACCAGTGCCTACACTCTGAACCCTCACTCTGTTCGTTTATACAGATGGTACTATGGGATCATATTTTCGTTAGTAACCATTTCACTCAACTACTGGACCCACTCTTGCCAACAGACCTAGTAATCACTGGCGTGGTTCTATTCCTAGCTGGGTTGGCTGCGGGTACTGTCAATTCGATTGCAGGTGGGGGCTCTTTATTCACTCTACCTCTGCTGATCTTTTTGGGTTTACCACCGACTGTAGCGAACGCCACGAACCGTATCGCAGTTCTGAGTGGCGGAATCGGTGCCAGCGAGACCTTTCGAAGAAGTGGGCTTGTTCCTGTCAGTTGGCTGAAACTCGCAGCTCCACCAGCGCTGATTGGTGCGGTACTCGGAACGGTCGCAGCTCTTATGGTTCCTGATCTTGCTTTTCAAAGAATCTTGTCGATCGTCTTAGTCTTAGCGGCAGGCTGGTTATTCTGGAACCCTATCAGGCCTCCCGATGAAGGACGTCATTTTCCACCAGCTGGAACAGCGAGGTGGATCTCACGCACTGTGTTTTTCCTCGTTGGGGTGTATGGTGGCTTTATACAGGCCGGCGTCGGATTTATAGTGCTTACGATTACTTCGGCTAATGGTCTTGATCTCATCCGAGGCAACGCGGTCAAGGCTCCTCTGGTCTTCTTATTCACCCTGGCCACTGTCGTCCTGTTTACCTACTCGGGAATGATAAACTGGGGGATGGGTTTGGCATTAGCTGCTGGCCAGATTTTAGGTGCAACGTTCGGCGTACGTCTTCAGATCCTTAAAGGTCAGGATTGGGTTCGCCACGTCCTGACTCTAATAATTCTGGCCTGCGCGTTCCGTCTGATGTTGATGGGCTGAGTCCAGGGCTTTGGTAGATGTCGAGCACATCTATTCTCTAGTAGCGATAGTAGTCAGGCTTATAGGGTCCGTCCTTGGGTATGCTGATATAGTCTGATTGCTCATCTGTAAGCTCTGTTAACTTTGCACCAAGCTTATCCAGATGGAGTCTGGCAACTTTTTCATCCAAGTGTTTTGGAAGCACATAAACACTCTTCTCATAATTGTCAGTGTTTCTAGCAAGTTCGATTTGAGCGATGACTTGGTTTGTGAAGGATGCCGACATCACAAAACTCGGGTGCCCTGTCGCATTCCCTAGATTCATAAGCCGTCCTTCTGAGAGGATCAGTACAGAGTGGCCATCCGGGAAAGTCCATTCGTGATATTGTGGCTTGATTTCACTCTTAACGATCCCCGGGACATCTTCCAAGCCAGCCATATCAATCTCATTATCGAAGTGGCCAATATTCGCGACGATGGCCTTGTCCTTCATAGAAGCCATATCAGTCGCCGTAATGATGTCTCTGTTTCCGGTTGCTGTCACGAATACATCAGCTGTCTCCAAGACGTCTTCAAGCCTCAAAACAGAGTATCCTTCCATTGAAGCTTGAAGTGCACATATGGGATCGATTTCCGCTACGACTACTCGCGCACCTTGGCTCTTGAGTGCTTGCGCGCACCCTTTGCCTACATCGCCATATCCAAGGATTACTGCAGTCTTTCCAGAGAGCATGACATCGGTTGCTCTGTTCAGTCCATCGACTACTGAGTGGCGGCAACCATATAGGTTGTCAAACTTCGACTTA
>PBPC01000079.1 GCA_002724575.1 Gemmatimonadota bacterium
ACCACCGCTGCACCTAGAATCGATTTCATTCTTTCGCCCATCTTGGAATCTCCTTTGAGCAGCGGGCTCGAAGCAGGCTGCTCTCATATTTCATAGGCCACGCTCACTATAGAACTGACATAGATGGCAGCCTAAATGCAAGTTCCTCGAACCAGTTGCAATTCTCTTCTGAAAGCCCTTCTTGAACTGCAATCAGAGACGCTCACAGATAATCAGCGAACGAAGTAGTAGCCCTTCATCAATCCCTATGAGCATGCCCTCTTTTTGATCAAGTTCATCTTCGAAGTCTTCATCACCCAGGTCTCGGCGTAGCTGTGGCTCCAATTCCTTCATTGCAGCAAGCCAAGCCGAGCAGGTGCGTCGGAACCCGGCAGTCACGTCGGTAACCTCTAGTCCTGAGAACCCGGCCTGGTCTATGAGTTCTTGCGGTGAATCACAACCACAGACCAACGAAGGTCCTAGCTCTGCAGCTTGCTCCTCTTGAGTCGGGGTCAACGATGGTGGCGTGTGAATCGAGAATCCAACTACCATCCCACCCGGTTTCAGAACTCGACGACATTCTCTCAACACGGAGAGCTTGTCCGCTAGTCAACAGAATACGTCCGTGTGAACAATCGAGCTAAAGGCCTCAGAAGCAAACGGCAAAGCCATACCATCAGAAGCTATGACCTGAGTTCGTAGAGAGAGGTCTCGAGCTAAGAATGCGTCCCGCGCATGCTGTAACCCCACCACAGGAACATCGATTGCCACAAGATTTCTTTCAGCACGCTCAGCGATGAGCCATCCAGGCCATCCTCTTCCGGTCCCCAGATCCAGGACTGGGCCAGCAACCTTGGCCTCTGACAAACGTGCTAGTTCTTCCGCTTCAGCCACGATTGTATAGCCGTTCAAGCCAACCGCTTGACCGAACGCTCTTTTTTCGAGTTCAGCCCACGCGTCTAAGGGTCGCTCATAGCGGCGAGCTTGTCTCTCAAAGATATCCTCAAGATCAGGGATCATAAGCGTTACTAAGGCAAGGGTTCTGCCGGAACGAAAACAGGCATCTCATCTTCACTATAGCCCAGTTCCCTCAGTACTTCAGAGTTGTGTTCCCCATGTAGCGGTGGTGCTCTACGTAAGGTCGGGCGCAATCCATCAAATCGAAGCGGAAACGAAATGTCCCTGTAGTCGGATATGCGCGGGTGTGGAGAGGGCTCCAGGAGGTCTTCCGCATGTACTTGCTCTTCTTCAACAATATCTGACATATCATGAATTGGAGCACTCGGCACTCTATTCCGGTCCAGAAGATCCCGCAGTTCGGCTATCGTCATCTTGCGTGTGTGCTCCTCAATAAGTCCGTGTAACTCAGTCCTATTGGCAACACGCAACGGGTTCGTCGTGAAGCGCTCGTCATCCTTTAACTCTTTGAGTTCGAGTGCCTCACATAGGCGGCCAAAAATACCGTCGTGGCCAGCTGAGATCATCAACTCTCCGTCCCTGGTTTGAAATGCTTCGTACGGTGCAATCATAGAGATGCCAGTGCCCATGCGACCTGGAACAACACCACTCGCAAGATATCCCTGGATGTGATAAGAGACCCATCCAAGTGAGGTTGCGAGTAGTGAGGATTCTACATGAGTTCCCTCGCCAGTGCGTTCCTTCTCTTGTAATGCAGCTAAGATGCCTAGGGCAGTAACAATACCAGTTCCGACATCAACGACTGAGCCTCCAACCCTCGCCGGCTCACCATCGGGATACCCTGTTAATGACATGATACCGGTGTAGGCCTGTATTAAGGGATCGTAGCCCGGTCGCTCCCTTAGCGGGCCTTGTGATCCGTATCCAGTAACAGATGCGTACACTATGCCGGGACGGCGTTGGCGGATCTCTTCATATCCAAAACCAAGATCATCAATCACCCCTGCCCGGAACGCCTGCACAAAGATGTCAGCTCGGTCCACGAGACGCCCGAGCACATCCTTTCCGTCATCAGATTTCAGGTCGAGGACAATACTACGCTTGTTACGATTAAATGCGAGAAAGAGTGGTGATTCTCCTTCCCAAAACGGTGGACCCCATTGTCGAGTGGGATCACCTGTTAGTGGCTCCACCTTGATGACGTCAGCACCAAGGTCCGCAAGAATCTGCGTGCAGTGAGGACCTGCAATATTTTGTGTGAGATCGACCACGCGGACACCTGTGAGTGCCCTGGACGAATCATGTTCGAGCGATGCTTGCCTGTGCGTAGTATCAGTCATGGTGGCGCCAAGATGCCTTGACCTGGCTAGAGGCAACAACCCCAACCCAGAAAGAATAGGTGGATCCCTGATTGCCGTGTGGGACTCACGGTCGCACGTTCTCTGTCTATTGTACCACTAGCCACAGAACCAAGCCGGAGAATCATCGTGCGCAATATCGCCCCTACCTTTACAGCCTTAATATTGGCTTTTCTCGTCCATGTACCCGTCGCTTACGCACAGGTACCTAACACAGTTTTCCTTGATGAACTGACATGGATGGAGGTAGCGGACAAGATTGATGCAGGAACAACCACGATCATCGTCGCTACAGCTGGAACCGAACAGAACGGACCACATATGGTCCTCGGAAAGCATAAGTTCATCATAACCGAGACAGCTGAGCGGATTGCTCGCGAGGTTGGAAACGCTCTCGTCGCCCCAATCGTCACTTATGTGCCAGAAGGAACCATTGAGGGCATCACGGGGAACCGACAACGTGCAGGCACGATAACGCTTCCCAACGAGCATTACATGAAACTGCTTGAGTACACAGCTAGAAGCCTCGCAGGTGGTGGCTTCACAGACATCGTTCTCATCGGTGATAGTGGAGGAAATCAGCAAGGAATGGAGACTGTTGCTGAAATGTTGAACGAGGAATGGTCAGGTAGCCCGGCGCGTGTCCATTTCGTTGGTGACTACTACTCGGGTCATGGCTTTCGAGAATGGTTGCAAGAGCAAGGTCACACCATGGAGGACATAGGAAGCCATGCAGGAATCACAGATACCTCGCAATTACTCTATGTAAATGCCAAGCACATACGGACAGAAAAACTAGCGCCGTTCGGTGGCTTTGAAGGAGCTGGTGTGCGGGGTGACCCAACACAGGCATCTGTGTCTTATGGACGAGTGGGCATCCAGCTAAAGGTCGACGCAGCAGTCCGTCAGATACAGGAGTTGATGTCGGGCCGACGCTAGCCCATATCGTCACTTCAGAATCAACGACGGTGTAGATCAAACCAGTCAAAGATCTGGTCCATAACTTCGGCCACAATCGCTACGTGATCTGTACCCTCATTTTCTACGTAGTGTAGGGACGGCATCCCAAGAGCCTGTGCCGCTTCATGAAAGTTCCGCGCGCGTTCTACAGGTACAAGTGCATCGAGTTCACCCTGTGCTATGAACAGCGGCATTTCAGGTGCCTTAGCCAGGTCTTCCGCTGATCCGTATCCGGCAATCGGGGCAAGCGCAGCAAATCGGTCTGCATACTCGAACCCAATGCGCACCGTCCCTCCACCTCCCATTGAGTGCCCCATCAAGTATGTTCTGGTCTCGTCGATCGGATAGACCCTCTGCACAAGATCAAGAACATCGATCACATCCTGGGCACTAGCGTCACGGTACCCGCCATACGGACCACGGCCATTTACGGAAGCAACGATATAGCCACGATCTCTGGCATTCTCCTTAAACGTGCCATCAAAGCTCTCCATAAAGGTATTCTCATCCCCACCAGCACCATGTAGTGCGATAACCAGCGGATAACTCTGGCTTCTGTCGTAGTTATCGGGCACAAACAGTCGAAATGGTACGAGCTCCCTGTCGACTGAAGACCGGTAGGCGAAGCGCATGTCTCCACTACGCGTACTGAGCGGATCTCGCCCTGATCCAAGGTCGTTGATGAACTCCTCGGCAAGCTCGATCTCTGAATCAAACTGCATCGGCTCTACCATCAAGGTGCCCTGCTCAAAGATCTGATTCATAATGACTGGATATCCCATATAGGCCCCGGCTAACCATTCACGTCGTCCGCGCTGATACATATCCAGATGCCAGAGTACAGTTGTATTGGCGAGTGCCCGGGATGAACTACGCCCTACCTGGCGGCGCAATTGTGGACGACGACTGTCGAATAGCATCGCCGTGATCCGCTCCTCGAAAGCTTCAATCACATAGATAGACCTAGAGGTCCTCACGATCGGATCAGAAGCATCTTCCTCCCATAATGAATACTCAACTAGATAACGGCCTGAATCAGCTTCGCGCGGTATAACAACTTCGGTCGAGACTGCAGCAAGCCCTTCGAGCATGAGAAGATCCGACTCGTATATTGGTTCTTCTGATGGGTCTAGGAATCGAACTTGCACCGCATACCGACCCTCCAGAGGTACTTCATGCTCATACAGTGACGCGATTTCGACAGGTACGGTCGCGCCAGGCTCATAAAGTTTTCCCGCCAGATTTATGTCGAGGATTGAGGCCACTTCTATACCCTCGTCCCAGGCACCCAAATACATGCGTGCCATACCTTCAATCATCGTCTTATAGAGCTCTACATCGTCACCAGCATTCCCAAGAGCGGAGACACGTTCACGCACTGCCAGAAGCTCTGGTTGCATCTCCTGTTCACTAAATGGCACAAAACGATTCCTAAAGATCAGCCCCAACATCGATAAATCACTGGAAGTAACCTGAGCAGACACCGGGGATACCGTTTGAGGCTGGAACCAAACGGTAGCAAATACGATGATGAGTAGCAGGGTTCTCATGGTCAAAAAAAGTAGAGGTCCCTGCGCTAGTGCGCGACGGTTATGCTCACCTATTGATAGCTAGAGACTATTACGCCTCAAGACGTAGTGTCCCGACATGTTATCAAAACGAAGTTCTGCGATCCGCTCACCTTTCCGAACGAAGGTGAATTCCTGTGATCCGCGATTCCAGGTAAGATCACCCCTATAATTAGGCTCAAACTTCGAAGCCTGACCCATCTTGAGTTCGAGCCTGCCGTTATTGACGGAAGCAATCACAGAAAGCTCTGTGCCTCTAGCAGGTCCTACATAAGATCCTGTTAATTCCTCTAGGTCACCACCGAAAGGTGCTGCCGCAGTGTCCTCAAAGTCCCCTAGCACTGTTTGTGCGAGAGCCTGACCCAGCGCCCCAGGACCCGGAGCACCGGTAGAATTTTGAAGAACCACTATGATCAGGTCGTCATCCGGATAATAACGCCCATCTGAAGTGAAGCCATTAATGCCGCCACCATGGGCGATAACTTGATGGCCACCCTGCTCTGCGACTGTAAGCCCCATCGCGTAACGAACCCTTGTGCCGTCCTCAAGCGGAGCAGGCGTAGTCATCGCCTTATATGATGTAGCGCTGAGCAATCCACCACCGTGCAAGGCCTGGTTCCAAGCCACAAGATCGCTAGTGGTGGAACAGAGCGATCCCGCTGCGTAGGGCCAAGTATGATCAATGTAACCCTTCCTGATCACACGATTTGGCTCTGTGACGTCGTAGCCATGGGCCCTATTCGTCCTCACTACAGTCTCACTGCAGTAGTATGAGTCGTTCATCTCCGATGGATCGAAGAGTCGTCTCTCTATAAAGTCCTCATAGGACTCTCCTGATACTTCTTCAATGATAAGTCCGAGCAGGAAGTACGCAGAGTTGTTGTATATCAGAGCCGTGCCCGGTTCGAACTCGAAAGGCTCATTCTCTACCATACGGACAAGCGTATCCCGCGGAAGTTTTGATGTCCTCAGTTCTCCGAATATTGGCATCTCGGTGTACCCTTTGATGCCAGAAGTGTGATCTAAGAGGCGACGTACTGGTACGCTGTAACCCTGCGTATCAAAGTCTAAATAGTCTGTTAGGTCCGCATCGAGATCTAACCTTCCTTCCTCAACTAGAAGGAGAGCAGCTACAGCAGTAAACTGCTTTGTAATGGATCCGATTTCGTAACTCGCATCTGGAGGTGTTGGCACACCCCACTCTAAGTCAACGAACCCGTAGCCCTGCATAAGAAGTGTTGCACCATGCTGTACTACAGCAACCGAAATACCAGGTACTGACTCGCTCTCCACATGGGCGCGAGCAGCCGAATCAAGCGCCGCAACAAGCATCTCTCGATCTGAGGATTGGGCTCCGACACAACCAGTCAGTACACTAGATAAAACACAAGCTGTGAGTGCCCATGCCCGCATCACATCCGGAATTGTATACATCGTTGACTGGGAGAAACTCACCACCACTCTTTCTGGACCTCTTCCAGTACCTTGCTTCCAGGACAAAGGTCAGCAAACGGAATCTCCACGAGTGGCCCATCCACTGTGTTCTCGAATCCGTGCATGTCAGCCCCAGCCTCTTCAAGGTAGAGGAGACCAGTAGCGATTTCGCCCCGGGACCCTACTTCGGCAAGATAATCCAGAACCGCCCGACGATCCGTTGGGTCATATTCATCAGCAACCTTGTGAAGCTTCACCACACTCCCATCGTGCATGGTGATACCCTGCACAGAACCCTCTGAATACTCTGTCGTGATCTCAGTGCGGAGTGGGACAAAGTCGGTCTCGATCACTTCGTGCATATGTGAACGTGTGTGGGCATAACTCTTTGTGGATCCCTGATGGTCGTTGAAGGTGACGCAAGGTGATATCACGTCTACAAAAGCAAATCCACTGTGGCTTAGTCCGGCCTTCAGAATTGGGACTAGTTGATCTTTGTCACCCGAAAAAGATCTCGCAACGAATGTCGCCCCAAGAGACAGGGCCGTATTAACAGGGTCTATCGGCCCCTGTTCATTTGCCATGCCACCCTTAGATGTACTTCCAATATCTGCCGAAGCCGAGAACTGCCCCTTTGTTAAACCATAAACACCATTGTTTTCAAGCACATAGAGCATGTTCACATTGCGCCTGATCGCATGGCAAAACTGTCCCAGTCCAATTGAGAGTGAGTCTCCATCCCCTGAAATTCCCACGTATAACAGATCTCGATGGGCAGCATTAGCACCGGCTGCGACTGAGGGCATTCGACCGTGTACAGAATTAAACCCGTGCGCCTCACTGACAAAATAAGCGGGTGTCTTTGAAGAACATCCGATCCCCGAAAGCTTAGCAAGCCGATGTGGTTCGACATCTAGTTCGAAAAAAGTCTGAACAAGAGCAGCAGTCACAGAATCGTGTCCACATCCTGCGCAAAGTGTCGACATCGAGCCTTCGTAATCCCGTACCGTGAGACCTAAGGAATTGACCTTGAGTTTCGGATGACGGGCTGCAGGCTTCTTGATATAGCTCATTGTAAGACCTCCGCGCGCTCCCGGGTAAGGAAGGGAGTGACACCTTCTATGACATGGCCCTTGCTTAACGGTTGCCCGCCATAGTAGCGGACCGACTGGAGCTTTTCCCTGGCACAAGATGTCTCAAGCAGAATCAAGTTCTTTAACTGCTCATCCCGATTCTGTTCGATAACTATCACAGTGCTGTGGTCCTCAAGAAACTGCTCTACCGCCTGATTGAACGGAAATCCTCTGATCCGGAGGTAGTCGATCTCTATTCCCTCAGTGGCCAATGCATCACGAGCCTCTAAAACGGCCCAGTGGCAACCACCGACTGAGATGATGCCGACACTCTTCCCTCCATCAGTCTCAAAAATCTCTGGAGCAGGAACGTGGTCAGCTGCGGAATCAACCTTTGCCAAAAGCCGGTCCATAACTTCAACGTAGGCATCCGAGTCCTCAGTGTAACGGCCGTACTTATCGTGGCCAGAACCCCTAGTGAAGTAGGAGCCCTTGGAGTGCACACCAGGCAGCGTACGAGCAGCAATATGGTCTCCATCCAAATCTAAATAACGGTAAAAGGTTTCAATTTTTTCGAGTTCGTCGGCGTCTAAGATTTTGCCGCGATCAGGTACGAAAGAATCGTCCCATTCCAACCTAGGGATCATCCAGTCGTTCATACCAATATCTAGATCTGACACCACAAACGTCGGTGTCTGGAATCGTTCCGCGAGGTCGAATGCTTGAACAGAGAATTCAAAGCACTCCTTAGGGTCAGCCGGAAATAGCACGATGTGTTTCGTATCACCATGTGAAGCATACGCGCATAACATGAGGTCGCCCTGTTGTGTGCGAGTAGGCATTCCAGTAGACGGCCCAGTCCGCTGTATGTTAAAGAACACACATGGTATCTCGGCATAATAAGCCAACCCAATAAATTCGCTCATAAGGGAGATACCCGGGCCCGCTGTAGGTGAAAATGCGCGCGCGCCCATCCAACCTGCCCCGATCACCATCCCAGCAGCTGCGAGTTCATCCTCTGCTTGGAGGATGCAGAAGTTGTTCTTACCTGTGTCTGGATCAACTCGGAAGCGGCGGCAATACTCTGTGAAACCGTCCATGACAGAAGTGGCAGGTGTGATCGGATACCATGCACCCACAGTTGCACCAGCATAAACGCATCCAAGCGCGGCAGCCGCGTTGCCGGTGACCATCACGCAGTCCTTCGTCTTGTCCATTGCTTCGAGGCGGATTGGAAGGGGACAATCGAAGTGTTCTAGAGCATACGTTTGCCCTAGCTCAATCGCGTTAAAATTCGCGTCCATCAGATGCTGCTTAGAAGCGAATTTTTCTTGTAGCATACCCTTCACTACATCCATATCGATATCAAGCAATGCCACAAGCGCACCAACATACGTGATGTTCTTCATGAGGATGCGGATACGTGAGCCCTGAAAATGCTCAACGCACATATCCGCAAGAGGTATTCCAAGAAAAGTCACATCATCTCGGCGGAATTCGTCATCGAGCTCACGACTGTTGTCATATAAAATCCACCCCCCAGAAACGACCTCCTCAATATCCCTGGCATAGCTCTCTGGGTTCATTGCAACGCCAAGCTGGAAGTCTGGGCTCCTCGCGGTATAGCCGTCTTTATTTACTCGGACTTCATACCAAGTCGGCAAACCCTGGATATTCGACGGAAACACGTTCTTACCTGACACGGGGATACCCATACGGAATAACGCTTGCAGGAGTAGGCCATTTGCGCTGGCCGACCCTGTTCCATTAACCGTCGCGATCTTCAGACCGAAGTCGTTGACGCCGTAATCGCTTTCTCTGGCCAAGATTGATGTCCTGCGTAGGGGTTCAGGAGGTCAAACTGCATCATATCCCACGCCGCTGTGGGACAACGTTCAGCACATAATCCGCAGTGGACGCATAGGTCCTCATCCTTCACCATAATGCGACCTGTCTGCGGAAGTGATTCAGAAGCAAAAATCGCCTGATCCGTATTGTCAGCCGGTGCCATAAGTCGCTGACGAAGATCCTCTTCTTCACCGTTGTGTGTGATTGTCAGACACGTTACCGGACACACATCAACACACGCATCACACTCAATACAGAGGTTAGCCGTGAAATCGGTCTGGATATCACAGTTAAGACACCTCTCAACCTCACGTACAGTTTCTTTCAGGTCGAAACCCAATTCGGCTTCAACCTTCATGTCGGACAGCCGTTTCTCTAAGTCCGCATAGCGCATCTCAGTGCGCAAAGCCGGGTCATAGTCATTTGAATAACGCCACTCATGAATCCCCATCTTGGTCGAGATTAGATTCATCCCGTAAGGCGGCCGATCCGTGACTGGAACTCCTCGACAGTAATTGTGGATTGAAATTGCTGCCTGGTGTCCATGTTCTACTGCCCAGATGATATTCTCCGGGCCCCAAGCAGCATCACCACCGACGAAAACACCTTCTCGAGTAGTCATGAATGTGGCGCGGTCAACAACAGGCATGTCCCACTCTCCAAACTCAATACCGATGTCGCGCTCGATCCAAGGAAACGCGTTGTCTTGCCCGATCGCTAGCACAACATCGTCTGCTGGAATGAAGGTTTCCCCATTCTTTGTGCTAACGAGGCGTCCCTTTTCGTTCTCCTCCCATTCCACTAGGTCGAAGATCATCCCCTTTAACTGGCCGTCCTCAATGACGAAACATTGAGGAGAGTGATCTACAAGAATTTCAACTTCTTCGTCTTCGGCGTCTTCGAGTTCCCAAGGGGACGCCTTGAAATAAGGCCGGCTCTTCCGGGCCATGACCTTGATATCTTTTCCACCTAGCCGCTTTGAACTCCGGCAGCAGTCCATAGCCGTGTTACCGACACCAATGACGAGAACCTGCTCCCCAACTGAATCAATATGTCCGAAGTGGATCGACTCAAGCCACTCGATCCCTATGTGAATGTTTGCGCTCCCTTCAGTGCGGCCAGGTATATTCAGTTCCTTGCCCTTAGGGGCACCGGTACCAATGAAGTATGCGTCAAAGTCACCTTCATCCAGCAATTCTTTGAGGCTATCAATACGATGGTTATAGTGGATCTCAACTCCCATATCGAGAATCATGTCCATCTCTTCCTCAAGAACTTCAACCGGAAGTCGGAATGATGGGATGTTGGTACGCATTAGACCTCCAGGCTTCGGTAGCGCCTCGAAGATCGTGCAATGGTATCCTAACGGCATCAGGTCATTGGCTACCGTAAGTGATGCCGGGCCCGCACCAATCAGTGCAATTCTCTTCCCATTCTTCTCTTCGGCTGCCTTCGGGAGCAGGTGATCAATTTCACCTCTGAGATCAGCAGCAACTCGCTTGAGCCGACAGATCGCTACTGGTTCATCCTCTACGCGAGTCCGACGGCAAGCTGGTTCGCACGGCCGATCACAGGTCCTGCCAAGAATGCCTGGGAATACGTTTGACTCCCGGTTAAGCATATACGATTCGGTATACTTACCATCCGCGATTAGACGAATGTACTCAGGCACATTGGTGTGCGCCGGACATCCCCATTGGCAATCTACAACCCGATGGTAGTACTGCGGATCCCGGGTGTCTGTGGGGTGCATCTATGCTCCCTCTCTAAGAGAAAGTGCATCCCGAGAACGGAGAATCCGTACAAACAGGACGCACATAAATGCCATGATTGCAGCAGAAGGGCTTGGTCCGCAAGGAGGAAGTGATAACATCCATATATCTTCTAGGCTGCTTGCATACGCTGATCATCTGGATGAGATACTTCTCGCGAGTGTGGAGACCTCCCGTGCGACCACCGACACTGCAGCAGAGCCCGGCGTTTCTTCGGCCTTCACTTGCTCCAAGAGACTCTTGAAACGGCGCACATTGCGACCCTTATTCTTCAGTAATGCACGAGTCGTCTTCCAAGGCTCATCACTAGATTCCTGTGTTAGAACGGCAACGACTAGCCGCCGATGAGCACGAGCTAGGTCTTCAGATAGCACCCGTGCAGCTCGCTGCTCCCACTGGTCGTCGCTTGCAGCAGCAAAGCTGTTGCGGTGCAACCACGGTAGATCTAACTCCTCTGATATCCTGTAGTAGGCTCTTGCAGTGTCGAGCACATCAGCTCCGGTTTCGCGCGCGATCTCGAGGATATCAAGCATTTGATCAAGAAACCGGAGCGTCATCAGTCGCTCTGAGAATGACTCATCGGCTCCTACTTCTCGTATCTCACTTACACGAGCAGCGAAAAGATCTCGCTCTTCACCTGCAACTACGTCGCCGAAAGAGTCCCTTAGAGTTGCGAGACCCTGGAGGTTTTCCCCAACGATAGTCTCAGAAGACAGTTCTTTATCAATATTCTGTAGCACCCACCTGGTCGTACGCTCCAATACACGACCTAAGCCCAGAAGCCATCGGTATGTGATACGGGGACTAACCTTACTCTGCTGATTCTCAATTTCCGATAGTAAGGCCCTGTGATCGGATAATCGTGAGGCAATCAGCCATGCATTCACGACCTCCTTCGCGGGGTGTCCGGTATCACGGACAAGCCGATTCACAAAAGTTGACCCCATCAAATCAACAAGATCATTTGTCAGTTGGCTTGCAATGATTTGGCGTCGAAGACGATGTGCTTCTAAGCTTTCCTGGCCAGCAGCAGCAATCGCCGAAACTGGAAAGTACCCGAGCAGATAACTCTCGGTGACTGCGTCATCAGGCACTCGACTCCTCAACAACCTGCCCATCAGCGAGAGCTTAGAGTAGGCCAGCAGAACGCATAACTCAGGACGAGCCAGAGCATGCCCACTCTCCCGGCGCTCTACCAAAGCATCGGCGGTCGGTAAAGCCTCAGAGTTTCTGTCTAATTCAGCTGTCTTCTCAAGGGCAAACATCAGGTCACGGAAATCATCCACAGACTCTCGTACCCGCAATTCATCAAGCGAGATTGCGAGACTCTGAGAACGATTATTCTGAAGTACCGATGCAGCTACAGACTCAGTAAGTTCCTCAAGGAGTTCATTTCGATCAGGGACTGAAAGCGACCCTGATGCTACTCCATGAGCAAGCAGGATTTTGAGATTGACCTCGTGGTCAGACATATCCACCCCACCCGAGTTATCGATCGCATCAGTATTGATCGCTCCCCCGAGGAGGGAATACTCGACCCGCGCATCCTGAGTGAATCCAAGATTCCCCCCCTCACCCACGACTTTGCAGCGCAAGTCGGGGGCATTAACTCTGACGAGGTCATTCGGTGGGTCACCCGCATCGGCATCCGTCTCTGCAGTTGCTTTAACGAATGTTCCGATACCTCCATTCCATAGAAGTTCGACCGGGGCCTTAAGCACCGCTTGGACAAGGGATTCCCCATTAAGTGACTCGGAGTCCTCGTCTGAAATGCCCAAGGCCACCTGAGCTTCAGAGGTGAGGCCAACCTCTTTAGCGCCCCGGGAGATCACCATCCCTCCCTTACTTAAGTGCTTCGGATCATAGTCCTCCCAACTTGAGCGCTCCATCCCAAATAATCGTTTGCGCTCCGCATACGATGTCGACGGATCAGGATCGGGATCAATGAAGATATGCCGGTGATCAAAGGCTGCTATGAGCTGAGTCTGTTCGGACATCAGCATGCCATTCCCGAATACGTCCCCGCTCATATCTCCAATGCCGACCGCGGTAAACGGCTCTGAATCAATATCTTTACCCATTTCGCGGAAGTGACGCAGAACGCATTCCCAAGCGCCACGGGCTGTGATTCCCACAGCCTTATGGTCATATCCGTTTGACCCCCCTGACGCAAAAGCATCATTCAGCCAGAAACCGTATTCCGTGGAAATCGTATTTGCCTCATCTGAGAACCTCGCGGTCCCTTTATCTGCCGCGACCACCAGGTAAGGATCAGCACCATCGAACGCGACCACCCTATCGGGTGTCTGCACCTTTCCTTCAACGAGGTTGTCAGTGATGTCAAGCAGCCCTCGAATGAGAGTTTCGTACTGCTTCTTGCCTTCCTCAAATCGTGCTTCGGGTTCATCGGGAAGGAGTCGCGGCACAAAACCTCCCTTCGAACCTGCAGGCACGATCACCGCATTCTTCACCATCTGCGTCTTAACAAGACCGAGGATTTCAGTCCTATAATCATCCGGCCGATCGCTCCAACGGATTCCACCGCGAGCGACACTTGCGCCTCGCAAGTGCACACCTTCCATACGAGCAGAATGTACCCAGACCTCATAAAGCATCTGCGTGCGCTGCAAAAATTCCAAGCTCCGACAAGAAAACTTGAATGAGATGTAGGGCACCCCACCCGACCGGCAAGTCGGCTCACTACCACCGTGACGATAGAAATTGGTGCGGACCGTGACGTTGATTAGCTCTTCTAGCCTGCGTAATGCTCGATCGTCAGCGAGTGCCGAGACACGCTGAAGAGACCTGAAGAATGCTTTTCGGCGCTGGGCAACCTCGGCGAGCCGTTCCTTTTTTGTTGCAGAGGAATCTGGATCAAATTTTATCGCGAATAACTCGAAGAGTTCTCTGGCGATACCGGGATACTGAATAAGCGCTGCTCGAATTGATACACGACTTGGAACGACACCAATCTGGAAGGCATATCCAAGGTATCCCCGTAGCACATCCACTTCACGCCAGTGAAGTCCAGCAGACAATACCAGGGCATTCAATGAATCACTGACTACGTCCCCAGACCTGGAAGCGAGGATGATCTCTGATAGAAGCTCACCTCGATTATCTACAGCAAGTTGATGTTCCTCGTGGTCTTGCACCGCAAAGATGTAGATCGTGGCCGAGTCTTTCAGTAGCTCAACTTCATAGGGGTTCGCAGCGATCACGCGAAGTCCAACATCTTCAAGAATTGGCATGAAATCGGACAAGATTAAGCGCTCGCCAAGTAGGTACACCTTTAGCTCGGTCGCACCTTTAACTCCGGCAATAGAAGTGGACACTCCGCGATTCGAGAATGCGATTGAAATCTCACTTCTGTCAGCCCTCATTGCCTCCAAATGAAGGGCGTCTTCAGCAGCGATGACCGGGTCAGTGGCCGCTTGATATTCAGCGTTGAATGCTTGGCAATAGAACTCTGAAAGCTCTACCGCTTCTTCTTGTGAGACGAACTCTTCAAGGCCATCACGCAGCTTGTCCGACCAAGTTCGTAGTAGTCCGCCAACTAGTTCCTCTAACTGGGCAGCGCCCACTTCACCTGTGCTGACCTCAGGTACGGCGATATAGAAATGGAGTCGAGCTTGGCCTCCTCCACTCATTGCTAGGTGCGAACTCAAGCTCTGGCCGTGGAGCACCCGCAGAAGTTCTTCTTCTATATCTTCCCGAACCTCAGCAGAGAAGCGGTCTTCTGGTATGATCACCATCACCGTAACACCGCGCTCAAGTATATCCGGTCGTAACGACACATGGACATGATCGTCGTGATATGAATTCAGGATCGATCGAACGTCACTAGCCAAGTCTTCTTCTGCAGAGATAAGCAGCTGACCGGTAGGCATCGAGTTGAAGATCGTGGAGATCTCTTTATAATCGTGCGACCCTTCTTCTGCCCCTGCTTCCTTCAGGACTTGCGACAGTTTCTTGCGCAGGATCGGCACGTTTTCAGCATCTTCCGTATATGTCTTAGATGTAAATAAGCCAACGAACCGATGTATCCCTACGAGCCGGCCATTCTCGTCCAGTTGTTTGATGCCGATGTCATCCATACGAGCGATACGATGGACGGTAGCCCTGGCGTTCGTTTTGTTGATGACTAGCGCAGGACCATGCTCGATCAGGTTCTGCATCTTCTTGCCCAACTCGGCAATTGGAACAGGTTCGGAAAAACGTGATCGTTCTTGGTCGCATAGAATACCGAGGCCCGAATTCTTCCGAACGACTCCGTGCAGTTTTCCACCTGGACCATCGACAAGATCGTATCGCCGGTAGCCAAGGAATACGAAGCCACCGTCCCGCAACCACCTAATGAAGTCCTGAACCTCCGTGATGTCAGTGCCATCATATCCTGAGGCTGTTGCATTTTCATCCAGGGCGGTAATCACAGAATTCGCCGTATCGAGCATAGACTCGAAATCATCGGTAGCCCGCACCACGTCACTCAGATTACTGCTGAGTTCGGCTTCCATACGAACGAGTTCATCGGGATCAGTCACTCGGGTAACTTCACAATGGACGAGTGATTCCCGTGTCGTACCGTTCCCTTTGAGCTGAACAGCCACCACATCACCACCGCTGTCTCGGTCTATATCGATTAACGGGTAAACAATGTGATCAATGGCAAGGTTTTGGGTTTGTAAGTATTCACGAATCGTGTCGATGATGAACGGTCTCTCGCTCACGTTCGTACGCACCACCGTGACCAGATTATCCCAACTTTCGCTATCACCCTCAGGATTCGCGATTGAAACATCCACTTGGTCAGACTTGGAGGAATTGAGAAAGTGGAAGCTCTCGGACACCAGGTGCACTAATTCCTCGCTACTACGCCCGGTGAGAAACTCAGGCGGAGCCTTAGAGAGAAAAATCTTCGCGAAGTCGACTGCTAGCGATGTGTCGCCACCTCCAACTTCGAGGCCAACACGCTCGCATATCATCTCGATAGCAGCGGATTCCTCGCGGATTCGGCTTTCAGCCGTTTCCGTCGTATCGCTCATTGGGAAGCGAGTGTTTGCTCGAGTGCTTCTCGGATGACTGGGGAACTAGTGCGGGTAACGATACCTGCGAATGGATTATGGGTAAACCCATTTGTCTTCATTAGCGCACCTAACCCCAAATCACCAAAGCCTTTTTGTAATTTTCTCACCTTATAAGTCTTCTCTAGGTTTAGACATGCGCCTCCTACACACTTTAGGGTCTCACCCGTTGAAACCTCACTACATTGGTCAGATGAAATCCCTTGTAGCACTGAAACACCTCGAAGCTTTGTTATCAGTAATACCAATATAAGATGACTTTCGACCTTCCACTCCATGTCGAAACGCTAGGGCCTAATCCTGATTCCGGCGTCGATAGTCTTGTGCTACTTCACGGTTATGGTGGATCAAGCTTTTCTTGGCGGTATTGGACTCCTCTCCTAGCTAAAAGAGCCCATGTCGTACTCGTGGACATGAAAGGTTTCGGCTTAGCGCCCAAGCCTGACGATGGCCAATATGGACCAGAGCACCAAGCGGAGTTGATCTATCGACTCATCCTCCAAGCAGATCTCCAGAGAGTGACGCTCATTGGCCACTCTCTTGGTGGAGGTGTCGCATTAGGCACAGCTTTGAGGCTACTCGATTCCGAACCTGGACGGCTCAAGCGTCTCATTCTGGTAGCCAGCGCCGCTTACAAACAGCGGATGCCCCTCTTTGTGACCCTGGCTAAGTATCGTCGCTTGGCCACTACAGCATTACGTATACTTGGCACCCAGTTCGTGATCCGGCATGTATTGAAGTCGATTGTATTTGATTCATCTAAAGTCTCGGATGACCAGGTTACAGGATACGCAAGGCCGTTGAGTTCTCCGGATGCCTATCGCGCCATCATCGACACGGCTTTGGCCATCGTGCCCCCCGACCTAGATAAGCTGACCGGACGGTTCAAGGAGCTTGATGTGCCCACGCTGGTTCTTTGGGGCAGACAAGATCGTGTTGTACCCCTTTGGGTTGGAGAACGTCTTGCGGATAAACTTCCGGATGCCAACCTGCAAGTCTTGGAAAACTGTGGGCACATGCCTGCAGAAGAGTTGCCAGAGGAATCCTGGAAGGTTCTCCAAACATTTCTGGAGCGCAGTAGCTAAGGCGTGGAGCCATCTCTTTGACAACGCTTGAGTTCGGGAAATATTCCCCTAAGAGAACCAGTATCTTTGTCAACAATCACAGCACACCTGCTTGCCACGTGCACCCGAGTTCCTTCACTTTGGCCCCTTCGTTCAAGCGGTTCGGAACTGACTAAAATCAGATTTACCCTGCATACCGCTCCACCAGAGGAGCTATAGCATAGATCGCCGCCATCTTTTTCGTCTGTTGGGAGCAAGTGCTGCACTCGCCGGGCTCAATGCTTCTCAATTAGCCGCCTTATTCGAGTCGGGAGCTTCCAGAAAGCCTTCCCGTATGTTTTTCACGTCCCAGCAACGTGAAACCATTGAAGCTCTTTCTGAGCTCATAATCCCGACTACAGACACTCCTGGAGCAATTATGGCCGGTGTTCCTGAGTTCATCGAGCTCATTGTAGCAGAGTGGTATGACACCGAAGATCGAGAACGTTTCATGCTTGGTCTCACTGAAGTGGATGAACGCACTCAAGCGCTAGCTGGTGTTGTATTCTCACAATCTGAATCAGACACCCAGACTGAGATCCTTTCTGCACTCGAAACTGAGGGCCGGGCCAAGATCATGTCAGAAGAAGACGCCCCGACCCCGTTCTTCCAGCAGTTTCGAGGCCTTGTACTTAGTGGCTACTACTCATCTGAGATCGGCTTGCGGCAAGAGCTTCTATACCAGCCGATCCCCGGACGTTTCGATGGCTGCGTAGATGTTTCTGAAGTCACTCGGCCTGTGTCGGACGGCAACTAATGGCTAGACAGGAGCGCTATGATGCCATCGTTGTCGGCTCCGGCATCACCGGCGGTTGGGCAGCTAAAGAACTCACTGAGCGAGGCCTCCGCACACTTGTTCTTGAGGCGGGTCGATCAATTGATCCCGAGAATGACTACGTAATGACGACTCAAGCTTGGGAGCTTCCTTTCCGTGGGAGACGAGATCGGATCAGACAAGAACGTGAACGCCCCATCCAACGCGAATGCTACGCATGTGATGAGTGGAGCGAGAAATTCTTCGTCCGTGATGACGAAAACCCTTATACAACCGAAGATGGAAAGCCGTTCTTGTGGATCCGCTCCAGACAGGTTGGAGGACGATCAATTGTTTGGGGGAGACAAGTCTATAGGCTGAGTGACCTAGATTTCGAAGCTAATGCTCGTGACGGCTTCGGAGTTGACTGGCCAATTCGTTACGCTGATATCGAACCATGGTACGACCATGTGGAGCATTTCATTGGGGTTAGTGGACAAGCCGAAGGCCTAGCACAGTTACCAGACAGCAGGTTCTTACCTCCGATGAACCTAAACTGTGCAGAGCAGCATGTCCGTGAATCGCTCATGAGCCACTTCGGTGGAGAGCGAGTACTGACGATCGGGCGGTGCGCTATCCTCACGGCCAACCATGGGGGACGCAGAGCCTGCCACTACTGCGGTACGTGTGAACGCGGGTGTACTACCCATTCCTACTTCAGTTCTCTGGCTGCCACGCTACCAGCTGCCGCTGCCACCGGTCGTATGACGCTGCGTCCCTACAGCGTCGTGCACAGCGTTATCTATGACCCGACATCAGGAAGAGCATCAGGGGTCCGCGTCATTGATGCTGAAACCCAAGAATCAATTGAATTCCATGGTCGCCTCGTATTCCTATGCGCTTCAGCCCTAGAATCCACACGCATCTTACTCCACTCAGCGACTGAGCGTTGGCCTGACGGCCTGGCTAATTCTTCAGGCCAGCTTGGCCATAACCTTATGGACCATACGATGGGAGGTGGGGCACAAGGCCTCATTTCGGGGATGGACGACAAGTGGGTCTATGGACGTCGCCCGAACGGAATCTACTTACCCCGCTTCCGAAATGTATCCGAACAACATCCAGATTTTCTTCGAGGCTACGCCTACCAGGGTGGCGGAAGCCGAACAGGCTGGGCACGTGGTAATGATATGCCCGGCTTCGGTGCCGACTTTAAGCATGCACTGAGAGCGCCGGGGCCATGGCAGTTCAGGTTCTACGGGTTCGGCGAGTGCCTGCCGAGGGAGTCGAACCAAGTGACGCTTGATCCAGATAGAGTTGATGCCTGGGGAATCCCTGTGCTCAACATCCAATGTGAGTGGAGTGACAACGAAAGGGCGGCCCTAAGCGACATGTCGATCCAGGCGGCTGAGATGCTGGAAGCTGCAGGAGCCAGTGATATAAGCACATTTATTGAAGAAAACCCACCCGGTCTCACGATCCATGAGATGGGTACTGCGAGAATGGGTCGTGACCCAGAAACTTCAGTACTCAATGGATGGAATCAATCATGGGACGTTCCCAATCTCTTCGTCACTGACGGTGCGTGTATGACATCATCCGGCAACCAAAACCCAAGCCTGACATACATGGCGCTCACGGCCAGAGCAGTCGATTACGCAGTCAAACAAATCTCGGACGGCAGGCTATAACTGGCCCAATCCATCCATCTCTTGAGTAAGACATTCAACAATGTCCCGCCTCTGTTTGTCAGAAAAACGCGAACCCCAACCGCGATTTCATGCGCACGTGCCTCTTGAGAATTACTCTCGCCCTCATTATCACCGGACCGCTACAGAGCTGATCTCTAAGATTCCGGGTTCGAGGCATCTTATGACGCACTCGGTGACTCACTGCCAGCGTCAAAGCCTTCACAGGTTAGCACGGGTAAAACTGGATATTTTGGATAACACGGATCTGTCTTAGACAGGCTACAAAGATGAAAGTTCGATCCAACTCTATTACGAGTTATCCGCCGATTTACACAAAGTTCACATAGGCCGACCCACACCTGTGATGGCTGTCCTTTATCTGAGGGTTCGGGGTTCACGGTCTCAGGCCTATATATGAAACCTGCCTACCCATGTCTCCGGCACGATGTGAGAAGAGGTCACTCTCAGTGCAGCGGGTACAGTGGTCCGAGACTGTGATATTCGTTAGAGGGATTCCCGCCTCATCCGCCTTTTGAGTAAGCACTCCGCGAAGATTTATCGGACTAGGCCGAAGTGGTATTGGCTGCTCCAGAGCTTCAAATACTTCTGCGCCAACCTCGTAACACGCCCCACAGATCGAGGGCCCAAGATGCATCATGAGATCTACTGGGCAGGAACCTGAGTACTCCTTGAGCGCTGTGATACCACAATCCAGGATCCCACTAGCAATACCTCGCCAACCCGCATGAAGGACAGCGATTGCTCTGCGATCAGCATCCACAAGAAATATCGGTACACAATCAGCTGTGGTTACTGAAAGGAGAACACCAGACGAGTCAGTCACGTGACCATCGCAGTCAGGGAATATATTCAAGCCAGCCGAAACAGTGTGATGCGTGTAAATCTTGGTTCCGTGGACTTGATGCCCATGCACCATACTGTTTGCACCGGTAGCGCCCAGGAGAGTTGACCAGTTTTCTTTTACAGATTCAGTCGACGATCCACCACTGAACAAACCAAAATCGTAGACGGCCCCGTCTACACTTCTTGTCGTGCACCCCTGACAGAGCCATGGAAACCGCTCTGTCCATACTGGGTGCGCGAGTCCCAAGGAAGGACTGACAAACACTTCTGTGACTGAGGTCACTTTGTGATTTGAGCAAAAGATCGCATTTGAACCGCACACATTAGTACTGAGGGTGTAAGAAACACGAACCAAACGTGGCAACACACTCCAACCTCTTGGAAAAATAAAGTAACTTTGGGTGATGGATGAATCGCTCTTCGAAGGTCAAAATGCTGCCTATGTCCAGGCCATGTTCGAGGAGTACGCTCGTAACCCGGAGGCGGTCCCATCAGAGTGGCGCAAGCTCTTTGCTGCCAGGTCTCCTGGAACACCTCTAGAAACTCCATCTGTTCCCGATACTCTAGCCAAAGATACTCACTCTACCCCAACTCACAGTTCAGTCCGAGTATCGGCTCGTTCCGAAGCCGCTGAACATCTACGTCGGGTTCTCCCTGTTGTATCGCGTGCGACAGCACTCGTTCAAGCTTTCCGGGATCACGGGCACCAACTTGCGCGCATAGACCCGCTCGGTAGCGAGCCTCAAGGCCATCCACAGCTCTCCCCAGCATTCTTCGGTACATCGATGGAAGAGTTATCTGAACTGCCTGCTTCGCTGGTGATGGAAAGTGACGGAGAGGACAAATCGGTGGCTGACGCTCTAAACGCCCTCGTTGCAGTCTACGCTGGCTCTATCGGTTATGAGTTCGAACACCTGGATGATCACGTAAAGGTCGATTGGCTTTGGGATCAGGTTGAGTCAGAGTCTCACTTTCCGAAAATGAATGCGACCGACAAAGCTGAACTTCTCAGGCACCTCTCGGAGGCGGAGGGCTTGGAGCAATTCTTACATAAAGCTTATCTCGGCCAAAAACGGTTCTCGCTCGAGGGGACTGATGCTTTAGTGCCCATGCTCCACTTGATCATTGAGAAGATCGCCCAAGCTGGAGGCCAAGAAGTCATACTCGGTATGGCCCACCGTGGACGCCTGAACGTTCTGACTCACATCGTCGGCATATCGTATGGCGAACTACTAGCAGAATTTGAAGGACCCTCATATCAGGGTGGCCAACTTGATATCTCCGGTACGGGAGACGTTAAGTACCATCATGGTGCACGAGGGACTCGTGATATCGATGGTCTCGGCACGATCAGGATCGAACTCGCACCAAATCCAAGCCACTTAGAGTTCATTAACCCAGTGGTCGCAGGTATGGCTCGCTCGCGCCAATTCAAGACAACTGAGAACGACAGGCCAGCTGATACACACGCTATTGTACCCATTTTAATCCACGGAGATGCAGCTTTCGCCGCGGAAGGCGTTGTTGCAGAAACACTCAATTTGGCCCGACTCAATGGTTATGGGGTGGGTGGGACCATCCACTTCATACTCAACAACCAAGTTGGGTTTACGACCGACCCACGGGAAGGGCGTTCGACTGTATACGCGAGTGATCTCGCAAAAGGTTATGGCATTCCGGTGCTACATGTGAATGCCGACGACGCAGAAGCTTGTCTAGCAGCGGTACGCTTAGCTGCAGCATACCGATCACATTTTGAGGATGATTTTGTGATCGACCTCGTTGGCTATCGACGCCACGGACATAATGAGGGAGACGAGCCCGCGTACACTCAACCCTTGGAGTACGAGAACATCACGAAGCATCCGACAGTGCGAGCGATTTACGCTGACCAGCTTGCTACTGAAGGGATTATATCTCAGGAAGAAGCCAGTACCCTAGAGGATGCAGTCGCGGGCAAGCTCAGGGAGGCCCAGGAAAGAGTACGTGAGTACGATCCGGTCTCTGATGATACCCCGGATGATGAACGGGAGGTGCCGGTTGTCCCCGATGATACTGGTGTTCCATTCAAGACGCTCGCAGAAATCAACACGGCCACAGTCACGTTCCCAGACGACTTTACTCCTCACCCAAAGCTTTGGCGTCAACTTAAACCAAGGACCGACGATTTCTCACCGGCCTATCCGCTTGATTGGGGTCACGCTGAGACACTTGCCTTTGGGTCACTACTGAAAGAAGGCATCCCGATTCGGCTTAGCGGACAGGATACCCAACGTGGAACCTTCAGCCACAGGCATATGGTCTTGCATGACATAAAGACCGGAGATCTGTGCACTCCACTTGATCAGGTATCAGATACTCGCCTCGAAGTCTACAACTCTCCACTCACTGAAACGGCTGTTATTGGATTCGAGTATGGTTACTCAGTTGGTGCAGATACTGATGTTGTGCTTTGGGAAGCTCAGTTCGGCGATTTTGTGAATGTAGGACAGGTTATGATCGACCAGTTTCTGTCATCTGGACTCACAAAGTGGGGGCAATACTCACGATTGACGCTTCTCCTCCCACACGGCCATGAAGGCCAGGGTCCGGAGCACTCTAGCGCTCGGATTGAGCGGTTTCTACAACTCTGTGCCGAGGGCAACATGCGGGTCACCTACCCGACTACTCCCGCGCAGTACTTTCATCTACTCCGCCGTCAGGCCCTCCGGCGACCCGAACGGCCGATGATCGTCATGGCTCCCAAAAGCCTACTCCGGCATGGCATGGCTTCATCCAAGGTATCCGAGATTCTTGAGGGAGGCTTTAAGCACGTAATAGAGGACACAAGAATCGAGGATCACAGTCAGGTCAAGCGACTAATACTGTGTACTGGCAAAGTGTTTTACGATCTACAAGGACACCCGAGACGTGCGGAAGCCAACTCAACGGCAGTTGCACGGATGGAGCTATTGTACCCGTTTCCTGAAGCCGCCCTAGAGGAACTTCTCATGCGATATCCCAACCTTGAGAAAGTCTTCTGGATGCAGGAGGAACCCCGAAATATGGGCGCACTTACATTTGTTGGGCCACGGCTACGTGCGATCGTACCCAGAGACCTACCTCTTGCTTATATAGCGCGTCCGGAACGCGCGAGCCCAGCTGAAGGAAAGGCTACAGATCATGTAGCTCAACAAGAAAAATTGGTACTGGAAGCTCTGGGTTTAGAGGGAGAAATAACCGACAACGGATAGAGAACCTCTATTTGTTCACCACGTTATCAGGATTTTCCCGAAATTCCGGTTCTCTTCCATATATCTATGCGCGGCCTGTACTTC
>PBPC01000080.1 GCA_002724575.1 Gemmatimonadota bacterium
GAGCGGACACTGACTTGCAATGACCCCTCCCGCGATGCGGATAGGGCGAGGCGCGGATAGGCCACCGTCTAGGATGAACATGGAATTGTCAGTGGCGCAAACCAGTGATGAAACACACCCAACAAGCCTTCGGGAATGAGGCCGTACGCAGACTGAAGATTGCGTACGTTAAAATTAGGGCGCGGGGAGTGTTTAGCACCACCTTCGCGCCCCAACCCCTTCGGGGGTTGCTTCAACTTGTTACGAACGTAACAGATTGAAGCAGCCTCCGGTGAGGCTGCGTTAATTAACCCTTAATAGGAGACTACCATGAGTATGTTAAGCACAATTATCGCGGAGATTGAGGATCATTCAGAGGATAATCTAATTACTGAGGATCAGATTGCGGATGAAACAACCCGCACGATGGCTAATAAGGTCTGCGTTGCGGCACGGTTCGCTGGTAAGGTTCAATCTGAGGTTGATCGAGTTGCGCATGGCTCCGTAACGGCTATGTGCCGCGAGGCTTGCAAGGCTGGATTCACGAAAGATGCTGTGCGCAATTGGGTGAAAGAATATGAGCCCGAAGCGTACACGCGTTCCTTCCAAGTCCGGCTTTGTGAGGTCTACAAAGCGGCGGAAAAGGCAGCGGCGGCGGCGGCGGAAGCTGCGGAAGCTGCGGAGGCTTCTGAGGAATCGGGCGAGGAAACTCCTGCCCCGACAACTGATGAGCAAGCTGTTACGAACGTAACACAGCAACTCGAAGCTCAATCCACCGGACGACCAGTTGAGAATGCGGATGCGGTAGTAACCGAGGCCGCAAGACTGATCGAGAAGTATGGTCTTGAGGAAGCCGCCAAGATTGCGGGTTCCGTTGGTCGGAAGTTGAGGGAGCAATTGGAAGCCCTCAAGAATAGCTAAATCGCCGGAGCACGGCGGCATTGTTACGAACGTAACAGTGCCGCCTTCCCCGCCGATTGCAACGCAATCAATGCACGCGCCCCGCAGCGAGCCGTGTTCCCACAAAAAACGGCATCTAATCGCTGCGGTGGAATTTCAATTGTTACGTTCGTAACAATGAAAACCAAAACATAAAACCTAAAGAGGAGACTAACTATGAAAGAGGAGACTAACTATGAATAATGCAATGCCCAAAGAGTTCGCGTTCGTGCTGAAGTATATCGAGAAGGTGCAAAACCTCAGTGCCAGCAAGGGCGAAGGCAAGGACGGGAACGGCTATAAAGGAGCGCACTCAGTGTGGTCTGGGATGAATACCGAGTTCAAGACCGTGTTCCCAGACGCCGACCCTGTGGAGACTACAAAGAAAATGAAGGAGCAGGGACTCATTGTGATCCGCCCGTGGAGAGGCGGAGCCAAGCTGTATCTTGCCAAGGATCAGCCTCAGTCCAAGATCACTCAAGAGATCATGGCTGAACTGGCTGCGTAGCTGGAGCATGGTGGCATTGTTACGAACGTAACAGTGCCACCTTCTCCGGTTATGAATCTCGCTGTTACGTTCGTAACAGTTAACCAAGGAGGAACCAATGAGGAGACTAACCATCGTGCTGTGCTGTGCTGGTGTGACGCTTTCGGCTGCGCCGTCTGAGTCATTCTGGAAAGCACTTCACTGGGAGGAGACACGCGGTCGTACTGGGGCCATTTATGGCGACGGTGGCCGCTCATTCGGGCCGTTACAGATAAGCCGTGCTTATTGGCAGGACAGCCGTGTTAAGGGCAAATGGGCAGATTGTGCCTCGCTAGCCTACTCACGGCGCGTTGTTGCTGCCTATATGCAGAGGTACGCCCCTGTGGCGTGGAGTACCGGCGATTATCAAAAGTTGGCGCGGATACATAACGGCGGGCCAACAGGGCATCGCAAGCGTGCCACGGTGGCGTATTGGCATCGTGTTAGGTCTGCGATGAGGCGTTACGAACGTAACAACTAACAAACTACACAAAAGGAGAAAAAAAAGATGAACAAAAAAGAGAGAATACAATTCCTTTGCGAAGTCGCGTTGCCGCTTTGCTACGTGGCCGCTATCGTTTTCATTGCCGCCATGTGGGGGCAGATTCTAGTAACCCTTGCAAGCTAACGACGCGTTTGATGAGACGTTACGAACGTAACAACTAACCAACAACAACAATCAAAAAACAGGAGACTAACCAAATGAACTACACAATATGCTCTGGCTGCTCTACCGAGTGCCCAGACGGGGCGTTTGATTTCAAGCAGCTAACATCAATCCACTCGCCACTGCTCTGCCGTAAGTGCCTGTCTATGTCTGTTCACTTACCAGAGAGCAAGCGAGTGGAGTTTCTTAACCAACTTGTTACGAACGTAACAACTAAACCAAAACGAAAGGAGTGAGTGAAACATGACAACACCTAAAGACATCCGCACTGCCGCCGTCTACTTCGACGACAGCGAGCGTGAGAAAATAATGGATATGTGGCGCGAGAGGATGGATATACCCTTTAAGGATAATATCTATTGTGACCATGCCACGCTGGCGTATAAGCCAACTGGTTCCCTTTTATCTTCTGTCAGCCTGCTGCCGGTGGGCAAGAAGGTGAACTTCCTAGTCAAAGGATGGGCGGCTGACCGTAGGGGGCAAGTGATGGTTGGTCGTCTCGATATTTACTACCTATCCGGTGATGATAACTGGGGTGAGCCTGCCGATGATGCGTTCTATGATTTTCTGGATGAATATGATCGGGCGGGAGATGAGCCAGACCCCCATTTTTCTCGCCTTTTCCACATTACTGTCTCTACCACCAACGGGACACCACCCAAGTATTCCAATGAGCTAATAGCAGACAGCAAGAAGCGCGATACGCTTTGGGGTCGCTACAGGGAGGACGGCACATCTGATGTCATTGCCAAGTTCACCGGCGAGATAGGTATAACCACAAAATCTATTACGAACGTAACAACCGTTACGAACGTAACAACTAAACAAATAACCAATCCTGCGCTGTATGCGAAGCAGCCAGAGCAGGAATAACCAAAGGAGACTAGAGCCCATGAGGGAGCGTAAAGTAAAACCCACTACTGTTGTGATCCACTTGGATCAACAGTCAAATGATACCCTAAATTGTTTTAGGACAGAGCACGGCATGAAGCCCATGGAAAATATGTATGTGCCGCTCTCTGTCATGTGGAGGGGTCACGATAAAGGAAAGATTCACCTAATGAAATTCCCTTACGGAATGGAGGTGGAGTTCTCTGCGTCTGGCTTCCTTCTACGGGGAGGACATCGACGAGCCGTGTTCACTTGCGGATTTAGGGAGGTTGCAAAGCACATGAAAACCGTGACCGCCGCATCTCGAGTTCAACTTGATTCCGCACTGAAGCATACACGGGAATGGATAGACCGAGAGGCAAAGCTCATTGCTGAAAATCCTATGCGAATTAGGGGCATGATGAACCCCGATGAAGCTGGGTGCTACCGTCCCGAACGGAGGTTTTGCCGAGATTACGATCTAGAAATCACCAAACAACACCCCTCACTGAAAGGCGTGGTGAAGTGGATTGGTCAACCGTTAACCCCTATAGGGTTAACTGACCAACCCAACAGCCTAACCGAAAAGGAGGCATACCTTATTGCGAATGAGGGAGACACGGTTGAGCCTCAGTTTACTGACACCACAGAAGGTAATAACTCGGTTCCTAGAGGTTATTACTGGCTGCGGCAAGGATACCTTAATCTAGAGCAGAAAAGGGCAGTGCTCAAGCAAGTCCTTAAGGACTTGCCCCAAGTAACCGGCGTTGAAATAGGAGGTTTACCTCCCCTTCCTGCCCCGATTCAACTTTAACCCGACGTTACGAACGTAACGTCACAATAAAGAAAGGAGACTAACACATGGGAACTATCCCGATACTAACCGAGCAACAACAGGTCGCTGTCAATCGTGAGCACAGCACCTTTGATGCGTTCCGAGGTCACTTGGAAACAATGACAGGGCCACCAACTCACTCAGAGGTCGTGGCTTCTGTGCTGAACACACGTCACAACCAGAGGTTAGTGACAGCAAAGAAAACCCTGCGCAGAGGAGTGCTGTCTCAGCCCGAAAAAGAAAAGGAGTACAGTCGCGAGGAGCGAATCAAGTTACGCAGAATCAAGATTGATGATTACTTCAGCCATCCGAGCAGATGTGCGCTGGTTAAGAAGGGCCAAGGAGTTGGCGTAGAGCTGGAGTTCTTCGTGCCCCTTGAAAATAATGACGAGCTACAGGGAGTGGCTGGAGACAACAACGGTGTGGCCGGAGTGAGGCTGGCTTATGACGCCAGCGTTACTGCAACCGGAAAGGATATATGCCGTGAGCGTGAGGCGCGACTGTTCATGAAGTACGGGAGCTGGGCGCGTTTATACGCAGTCTGCGAAAAGTTGAGAGAGGTAGGGGCGGAGGTCAATGCCTCCTGTGGACTTCATGTCCACCTCGACTGTCGCGATTGTGCAAGCGCAACAGCAATGACCACTCGTGCCACCCGATTAAGGAAGGCATTGCCTTGGTTGAGGAACATGGTTCCACGAGCGAGGAGTGCGAGTGGCTCATACTCAGGCCGCAGCGAGGGTCGATACCAACCGATCAACACCGAGTCATACCACAGGCATCAGACCGTTGAGGTCAGGCTGCATAGTGGAACACTGAACGGCGACAAAATCCGCAACTGGGTTGAGGTCGTGCGGTTCATCGCACTCAGGTCTGGGCGAGGCAACAACAGGCCAACCTACTTGGAAACTCTGGAGAGCTACCTCAGTACGCCAGAGGTTCCTGACTACCTCAAGCAATGGGTGGTCATGCGTACAAATACCTTCCAGCCAGTCGCAGGTACTGAAGTGGAGGAGGGCGAGAGCCCGCAAGCCTAACAGCTTTCGCTGTTACGTTCGTAACACTAAACCAAAAGAAAAGGAGACTAACATAATGTGTAAACTATTCGGCGTCACATCCACCATCGGATGGGAACGTAAAACATTGCAGGCAACACTGAATGCAGCGCAGGCGGCATTCGGCCAATCGGAAAAGGATGGCTTCGGCTTTGCGGTACGCACCAGTCGCGGCATCTACAGTGAGAAATACACCAGCCCGAAAAGCTTTTTGGGCATAGGGTCAGGGCGTAAGGGACTTGCAAACTTTGCGAGTATCCGCAGTGGTGTTGATTACGACACTGAAACCAAAGGCAAGCTGTCGAAGCTAACAGGCGGACTCATTGTGCATGGACGCACATCGACGAACGCTGGAGGCATCCTTAATACTCACCCATTCATCCGAAAGGGTTGGGCACTGGCACACAACGGGATCGTTGATTAC